>JAEEPS010000099.1 GCA_016284875.1 Salinivirgaceae bacterium
TTCTTCATCCACTCGTCGTTCACTGCATCGGGCAGAACATCAGTCATTTCAGTCATAATGAATCCCGGTGCGATGGCATTGCAACGAATGTTGCGGGCGCCAAGTTCCTGTGCGGCCGACTTAGTGAAGCCAATGATTCCGGCCTTCGAAGCCGCGTAGTTGCATTGGTTTGCGTTGCCGCGAACACCAACTACTGAACTCATATTGATGATTGAGCCGGCGGCCTGCTTCCACATCACAGGCTGAACGGCTTTGCTCATACAGAACACCGATTTAAGATTGACACGCATAATGTCGTCCCACTGTTCTTCGGTGAGACGTTTGAGTGCGGCGTCGCGGGTGATTCCGGCATTGTTTACCAGAATGTCGATGCGACCGAATTCGGTAGCAATTTCAGCCACATATTTCTGCGATGCTTCAAAATCAGAAGCGTCGAAAGCGTAGAATTTGGCCTTTATGCCCATTTGGTTCAGTTCGTTTTCAAACTTCATCACTTCGTCGCGAAGCGATGTGCAGGTGAGTGCCAGATTGGCGCCCTGCTCAGCGAATTTCAAGGCGATGCCCTTGCCAATTCCGCGTCCGGCACCTGTGATGAGCGCCGTTTTTCCTTCAAGTAATTTCATAGTTTTTTTTGAATTTATTGCCGTCGGCATATGCAAAATTTATGCCTACAATGATGCGATAAAGGTAGAAATTTATTTCGATTGGTCGACAGAGCCGCCATTGGCGATTTTCCTACACCTATTATATATGTTTGTCGATGGCATTCAAGCTGTGCAGCCACAGTTTATTGCGCCTTTTGAGATATAAACGCACAAATTGTGCATTTACTCTTGGAAATCTTCTGGATTTTATTTGTTGATTATCAATCGTATATGCGTTTAAATAAAAATTTTTTAAAAAAATAACCTACCAACATAGTGGGTAATAGGAAAATTATATTATGTTTGCATCGTCAAAAACGACAAAACAGTTTAAAACAATACATAAAAAAGGAGGTTATTATGACACAGAAAAACTACCGCTTCGAGACACTGCAACTTCATGTTGGCCAAGAGACTGCCGACCCAGTAACAGATTCACGCGCAGTGCCAATTTATCAGACAACATCGTACGTGTTCCATAACTCGAAACATGCCGCCGACCGCTTTGGTCTGGCCGACGCAGGTAACATTTATGGCCGCCTGACCAATACAACACAGGACGTTCTTGAGCGCCGCGTGGCTGCTCTCGAAGGTGGCGTTGCCGCTTTGGCTTTGGCTTCAGGCGCAGCCGCAATAACCTACACAATTCAGGCGCTGGCACAGAACGGCGACCACATTGTGGCACAGAAAACAATCTACGGCGGAACTTATAACTTGCTGTCGCACACGCTTTCACAGTTTGGCGTTGAGACAACTTTCGTTGACGCACACAATCTTAAAGAGGTTGAGGCTGCCATCCGTCCGAACACAAAAGCCGTTTATCTTGAAACTTTGGGCAACCCCAACAGCGATATTCCAAACATCGACGCAATTGCTGAAATTGCTCACAATCACGGTCTTCCGTTGGTTATCGATAACACTTTCGGCACACCGTATCTGATTCGTCCGCTTGAGCACGGCGCCGACATTGTGGTTCACTCGGCCACTAAATTCCTTGGCGGCCACGGCACAACTCTGGGCGGAATCATTGTCGATGGTGGCAAATTTGACTGGAAGAAATCGGGCAAATACGCACCAATCGCCGCACCAAACCCAAGTTACCACGGCGTTTCGTTTGCCGACGTGGTTGGCCCCGCTGCATTCGTGACTTATATCCGCGCCATTCTGCTGCGTGACCAAGGCGCCGCCATCAGCCCGTTCAACGCATTCCTTCTGCTGCAAGGTGTCGAGACACTCTCGCTTCGTTTGGAACGTCACGTTGAGAACACGCTGAAAGTGGTTGATTTCCTGAAAAATCACCCGAAGGTTGCCAAGGTTAACCACCCGTCGCTGCCCGACCATCCGGATCACGAACTCTACAAAAAATACTTCCCGAACGGCGGCGCAAGCATCTTCACATTCGAGATTAAAGGCGGCAAGGATGCGGCTTGGAAATTTATCGATAACTTAAAGATTTTCAGTCTACTGGCAAATGTGGCCGATGTTAAATCTCTTGTGATTCACCCGGCAACAACCACTCACTCGCAGTTGAACGATCAAGAACTCGCCGAGCAAGGAATTACACAGAGCACCATCCGCTTATCGATTGGTACTGAGCATGTTGATGATATTATCGACGACTTGAAATCAGCCTTCGACGCAGTGAAGTAATAGAGCATAGCAAGTAAAAACTTTTGTACCTTGCGACATAAAATTAGTAATCATCAAAAAACAGAAATAAAATGTCAAGAATTTACAAATCGGCCGACGAACTGATTGGCCACACACCACTTCTGGAACTGAGCCGAATTGAGTCGGCGCACAAATTGCAGGCAAAAATCATTGCCAAACTTGAGTACTTCAATCCCGCAGGCAGCGTCAAAGACCGCATTGCAAAAGCAATGATTGAGGAAGCCGAGCGTGCCGGCAAACTGAAACCGGGGGCGGTGATTATTGAGCCGACAAGTGGAAACACAGGCATTGGTCTGGCCAGCGTGGCTGCCGCTCGCGGATACAAGGCCATCATCGTAATGCCTGAGACGATGAGCGTTGAGCGTCGCCAACTGATGAAGGCTTACGGCGCTGAGGTAGTTCTGTCGGATGGTTCGAAGGGCATGAAGGGCGCCATCGCTAAAGCGCAGGAACTGGCTGAAACAACGCCTAACAGTTTCATTCCCGGACAGTTTGTGAATCCGGCCAACCCGAAGGCTCATTTTGAGACCACTGGTCCTGAGATTTTTGAGGACACCGACGGCCAAGTTGACATTTTCGTGGCTGGCGTCGGTACCGGTGGAACCGTTACGGGCGTGGGCAAATATCTAAAATCGAAGAAACCTGGTGTGAAAATCGTTGCCGTTGAACCGGCATCGTCGGCAGTGCTTTCGACAGGTGTGCCTGGTCCGCACAAGATTCAGGGAATCGGCGCAGGCTTTGTTCCCGATGTGCTCGACACCAAGGTTTACGATGAAATCATAACCGTATCGAACGAGGATGCATTTGCAACTGGCCGCGAATTTGGCCGCACGGAAGGTGTTTTGGTCGGAATTTCGTCGGGTGCGGCTCTGTGGGCAGCAATTGAACTGGCCAAACGCGCCGAGAACAAAGGCAAGAACATTGTTGTTCTGCTGCCCGACACAGGCGACCGCTATCTGAGCACAAGTCTGTTCTCAGAATAACAATGAGTAATCTGCACACTGGCAGTCGGATATTTCGACATTGCCGGTGTGCGGTTTTTATTTTTCGATTATCGATAAAACAGATCAAAAAAGTAGTAACTTGCAATAACTAATCGGGATTATGATGATTTCAACACGCGGCAGATACGCTATCAGAGTGATGATTGACCTTGCAGAGCAGGGCTCGACGGGCTTCACAAGGCTGAAAGACATTTCGGAACGGCAGGACATCTCGCTGAAATATCTTGAGAGCATAACCACAGCACTTTCGAAAGCGGGGCTGATTGACGGCGTCCACGGAAAGGGTGGCGGCTATCGTCTGAACCGCCCGCCGCAGGAATATCGTTTGACCGAGATTCTTCACGCAACTGAAGGCTCACTGGCACCGGTGGCCTGTTTGGGCTGCGACGCCAAACCGTGTGAGCGCACGCAAATTTGCCGCACTCTGCCCATGTGGAAGAAACTTTATGAGACGGTGAACAACTTCTTTGAAAGTTACTCAATTGCCGACCTTATGCACAATAAGGTTGATTTTGAATATCTTAGCGCTGAGTTATAAGCGAATTCTTCTTTTAAACGCACAACGCCAAACCTTCTGAATTACAATCAGTTCTGAAGTTTGGCGTTTCTTTTTTCGTAATCCTTGATTCCCCCCGTCAAGGTTATATCCGTAAGGCCAAATTTCCTAATTCCGCAAAAAAATCGTTTTTTGTGTGTAATATTTTTTGCGAACGATTGTCTAAAAGGCAGAATGGTTAAAACAACGGACATCGACGAACGACAACGCATCAGTCGGGTAACCGATTATCTGAATGCGGGCGACCGTAAGGCCGCGGCTACTGAGTATGCCTATTTTGTGAGGCGGTACTCGCAGCATGTTCTTGATTTTACGGTGCGAATGGTCAGCAACCGTGCCGATGCCGAAGAAGTGGCGCAGAACACTTTCGTGAAGGCTTTCAGCCGGTTGGAGACGTTCGAAGGTCGGGCATCGTTTCTGACGTGGGCATGCAGAATCGCCTACAACGAGTCGATCAACCACTTGAGACACCGCAAGTTGCGTTGGATTAACATTGATGATGCGCAGATTGCCGACATCGACATTGCCGATGATGAGTTTTCGACAGGCCGCGAAGAACGCATCAAGTTGATGGAAGAGGCTCTCGACAATTTGCCGCCCGACGAGCGGATGCTGGTGCACCTATATTATTATGAGGACAAGCCGCTGAACGAGATTGCCTTCATAATGGATGCCGAAGCAAACGCACTGGCAGTGAGGCTGCATAGGATTAGAAAGAAATTATTGATAATGATAAAACAAAAAGAAGATGAAAGAGACGAAAGACGACGATTTGCGTGAGGCTTTGCGTCGAAGCGTGGAAAAACGGACGGTAACCAAGGTGCCTGCCGATTTCTTCGACAAAGTGATAGGCGAGATTGAAGCCGAACCCAAGACCATAAAAATGTGGCGTTGGGTGGCTGCTGCGGCTTGCATTGCACTTGTGGCAGGTATCGGAAGCGCTGTTTTGTTCTTTGGCAAAACCGCTCATGAGTTGGAAATGATTGCCGAAACGCCTGTTAAGGAAAATGTTGAAATTCAAGAGCCTGCAGTTGTTATAAATGACACGACCGCAGAACCAGCAGTCGCACCTGAACCGAAATTGGAAGCACCACAACCAAAGGTAAAACCAAACACGAAACCTGAAGCCAAACCGGCACCAAATCCGAATTTGAGGATGGAAAGACCGCTCTATGCAGCAAACGAGCCGACAACCGATGACCGAGAATCAGCCAACAGCGATGCTTCGCAAAAAGCCGCTCAAACAAATTATGCTGAAAATCAGATCGAAACCGATGACCCCGTTTTTACTCCGGCCATGCTTGACGAATTTATCGAAGTGCTGGCCGAATTTCAGGGCGTAAACAAAATAAACTCAGAATGTTCGATCGCCAACGATTCAAACTTTGTTGAGACTTTCTATGTTTTCCCCGTCAAAGAGGAATTTGATGTTCTTGGGCAGTTTGTGCAGATGGTCGGCAACTACTCCAACGCTTCGCCTGGCTACTTCTTCAACAATACTGAACAACAGATATTTTTCAGTATCGACGATGAGCAAAACGGTGTGAACTACTTTTGGATTGCTGAACGTATAGATGATTCTAAAATAATGATTTACAGTGTTCACGCACCAATTGATATTGAATATGAATCTGACTGCTACCAGCAGTTCTACGATGATATTACGTTTACAAACTTCAATACATATTATTAATTATAAAACTACACCAAAATGAAGAAATTAACTATTTTAAGCATTATGGCACTGTTTTGTGCCAATGCTGTGGCTCAGCAACCAGCGGAGATTGTTCTTAAAGACAAAATACATACGTTTTCTGGACAATTTTATGAGAAAAAAATAAACAAGCAGACTATTTGGACTATGCCTAATACTGAAAACAGTTGGATAAAAGACACTGTTATTTTGTATGACTATCCAACGGTTAATAGTGATAGTCTTTACCGCAACCAGAAGAGTGTTCTTTATTTCAATAAAAAAAGGACATTTCTTTTGTTGAAAAATAAGCTGGTTAACCAAGGCGACGAAACAGTGCTTCATTGCTATTTTCCAATGTCCGCCGATTATGTTGAGAACCTTTGGCTCGCTTCCGACGAAACTGCCATTGTGGATATGGAGACAGGCATTCAGTATCGCGCCAAACGGACTTTCCCAGATGGTTGTATGAGGAAACACATATCAATAAAAGCGCAGAATAAAGCGGATGGTGATGTGATTGATTTCCAGATATTCTTTCCAAAACTTCCGGAAACAACTAAAAATGTGGCCATTTACGGTGTGCCAACGTGGAATATGCGCGGAAGCCAATTCCAACTTGATAATCGGCGAATTATTAGCGAGATGAACACTCATTACGACGATGCTCCACAAATCAAAAGGGCTCGTCTTGTCAAAGAAGAAAAAGATTATAACAAAGATAACCACGATACGTGGGCGGAATATGCTGATGTTCACTTGATTAAGCCTGTTGCTGATGGTACAATGGCTTTGTGGTTGACTAAAGATGCCACTTATTTAGCAGTGGCGTGTGAGCAGAATTGGAATCGGGAATATATGGGATTTGAACCCCAGACGCAACTTCTAGTCGATAATAATAGGGTGTTATTTTTAAAGAATATCATAGGGCTGCCAACCGAACATATTTTTTGGATAAATGGATATTCGGGCGACTTTTTTGCCTATGTGTTGGTTTTTGACCCAATGCCCGTAGATGCTTCCACAATCACTCTTGTTGTGCCCGATGGAGAGCCATTTAGTATGTGGGGTGCCAGTTGGAAAGGTAAAACAATCAGAGACATCAATGTCAACGAACTCCGTGCCAATCAGTCATTGTTCGAGTATAATCCGAGGGTTATTATAAAATAGGCCCAAACAACTAACCATTCATTTTCGAGGGCGTGCCGATAGGTGCGCCTTCGCTGTTTTTAAAATGTTTGTTTCATTGTGGGCAACTTGTCAAACTTTCTCGACCATCCCGACCGATTCACCGATTCACCGACTCGTTTTTTCCTCGATTTAATCCTTACTTTTGCGCAAACATACTACTATGACTTTGCGGAAATTGATATTGCTGCTATTGTGTCTCTGCCCGTTGCTGTTGTCGGCGCAGCGGCGAGGTGCGCGGCGCATTGCCCGTGAGAGTTGGGACCGCGAGGTCATAAATGATTATTTCAAACAGAACCGACCTGCAAATATCATTGATACAGCGTTTTATGAGGCATTCCGCTACCTAAACTATCAACTCCCGGCCGATACGTCAAACCTTAATATGTCAGATTTCGTGAAACTTGTCGACGACAACCGCCCCGAGATTGAATTGGCTTGGATGCGAGCCTTTTACGATACGGTGAGGGTTCGCAGCGAGCGGTTTGAGAGGGAGATGACCGACAACCGTGTCAAATGGCACTTGTTGCGTACGTTGGACACGATGGATGTTGCGAGTACGGATTCGGTTTTCGGCGACATCCTCGACCTTATGACCGACACCAGAGTTAATTATGATAGCCTTGTAGCCGTCACAACTCCATATACCGATACTCTTGTAAAGGCCATCCGCAAGAATTTGGCAGACATAGGGAAGATGCCGGTATTCAGTCAGATACGCCGAATGCGCAACGATACCACTGTCTTTTATTTAGTCAACATTAACGGCGATTCGCTGCGTTTTCGTCTTTACGATGGCAGTCCGCGCGTCATCCGCACAACAATTAAGGACCTTGCCGGAAACGACGAACCCGCGCTTATCCGCGACATTCAGCGCAATTCGTTCCGTTTGCTCATCAATGACTCGCCAGAAATCGAAACCGACGACATGGAGAAAACCCGCAAATTGCTTCTCGACCTTTTGGCGGAATCGAGGAATCATGGATTGGTGAAACTTAATCGTCAAAAACCCGAGGATCCGCACTACTGGCAGTTGGGCGGCAAAATCGGGCTCGATGCCACGCAGATGACGCTTCACAACTGGGTGAAGGGTGGCGAGAACACCATCACACTGCTCTCCACACTAGAACTGTACGCCAACTATAAACGTGGCGCTCATTCGTGGGAGAACAAAGGCGTGTTTAAATATGGCGCAATCCGTCAGGGCAAGAAATCGATGCGGACCAACGAGGACAAAATCAACATCACGTCGAACTATGGCTATCGAGCCTTTAAGAAGTTCTATTATAGCGGGCAATTGGAGTTCAAATCGCAATTCGCGCCTATCTATGAGTATAATGGCAACGTCAAGACGCGGCTTGCATCGCGGTTCATGGCTCCCGCCACTCTCACCATTGGCGCCGGTATGGAGTACAAACCCGATGCCCACAACAGCATCACACTCTCGCCGCTGACGTCGAAAAACACCTTTGTCGTGAGCGATACAGTCAGCCATAAGCGCTACAATGTTGATGAGGACCAATATGTGCGCAGTGAGACTGGCTTGTATCTTAAATGGGTGTATAAGAATAAGTTCTGGAAGAATATTGAGGTCAATTCAGTTGCCGAATTTTTCTCAAACTATTTCCACAAACCTCAGAACGTTGATGTTGATTGGAACCTTGAGATGGTGTTCCCCATTAATTATTATGTGCGTGCCACCATCACCACCGAAATGATTTATGATGATGATCAGGAGATTCCGGTGAAGGACGAGAATGGCAAGCAGATTGATACAACCAAAGGACTGCAGTTCAAAGAGTTGCTGAAACTGGGTATTGTATTCCGATTCTGATTTTTCTTGCACAAAAAAGGCGGGAATTACTGTCCCCGCCCGTAATGCCTTAATTGCGGCTTAATCAATTAAGTACCAGTTCAACTGAACCGGCGTTTTTAGTTTCCTCAGTACGATGAGCCTTTGCGAACGCCATTATTTTGCTGATTGTGGTTGCCGAAGGACTGAATTTGTCGCAGAGTCCTTCAGCCAGCAAGTCGGCCGGTTCGCTTTTTTTATGCCATATGTTACTGAGTTTGAAAAAAATAGTAAAATGTTTCACCATAGGCAAAATGCTTTTTATAGTTGCTTTGAATTGAACGCAGCATTTTTAGAAATATTTTATGCCGGGTAAAAAAAGTTAACTGAAAATGAGAAAACAATAAAAACACTACTTTCGCCATCCGTAAACAGAATCTTTTATGAGCGAAGCAAGGATTTTGGTTGAACAACTGGCTGCGAAAATGTTGGCCGCGGGCGCTTGGGTGGCCACAGCCGAGAGTTGCACTGGCGGCAATATTGCACATCAGATAACGCTTGTGCCGGGCAGTTCGGCGTGGTTTAGGGGAGGAGTGGTGTCGTATACCAACGAGGTGAAAATGAATGTGTTGGGTGTGCCAAAAGAACTGATTGAGCAGTACACCGAAGTTTCGCATCAGGTGGCAGAAGCAATGGCTGCGGGCGCGCGGCGCGCAACTGGTGCCGACTTTGCCGTGTCAACCACAGGCATTGCCGGACCAACCGGTGCCACAGCCAACGACCCTGTGGGGACAGTGTATATTGGTGTGGCAACACCCGATAAAGTGGCGTCGCAACGCGTGGTTTTCGGCACCGACCGCGAGCGGAATATTGAGCGGTTCACAACGGCTGCGCTTGAGATGCTGCTGGCCAACGTGTGAATATCGCACTGAAAATCAATTTGGAATCGATACAAATCTAAGATTCCAAAATCGCTTTGCGAAGCGGTGAAAAGTGTCAAAAAAAACACCAAAAAACATTTGCTTTATTGAATTAAAAGCACGTACTTTGCCATCCGATTTTTGAAGGAAAAACTATATAAAAAAAGTTATATGTCACGAGTTTGTCAAGTAACAGGAAAACGTAGCATGGTGGGAAACAATGTTGGTCACTCTAACCTGAAGACCAAACGTAAATTCCATGCAAATTTGTTCAAGAAGAAATTCTACTATCCTGAAGAGGACCGTTGGATTACCTTGAAAGTATCAGCAAGCGGCTTGCGCGATATCAACAAAAAAGGTTTGCACAAGATGCTGCAAGAGGCCAAAGCCGCAGGTTATATCAATAACTACTAAAAAATAGTTCGAAATGGCAAAGAAAGCAAAAGGTAACAGAGTTCAGGTGATTCTGGAATGCACCGAGCAAAAAGAGAGCGGTGTGCCAGGAATGTCGCGGTATATTACCACTAAGAACCGCAAAAACACCCCCGAGAGACTGGAAATGCGTAAGTATAACCCATTCCTGAAGAAGGTTACAGTTCACAAGGAGATAAAATAATAGGCTATGGCAAAGAAAGTAGTTGCAACCCTGAAAACAGGCGACGCTAAAAGTTTCGTAAAATGCATTAAGATGGTAAAATCGCCCAAAACAGGCGCTTACCAGTTCAAGGAAGAAGTTGTTAATGCTGAGCACGCAAAGGATTTTTTCAAGAAATAATTTTTTGATTTACCATTAAAAAGGCTTTCTTCGTATTCGGGGAAAGCCTTTTTATTTGGCGGCTGTTCCATTACACTTAAGCGGATTTGAATTATGGGCTTATTTTCTCGTTTTCAGAAAGATACGCTCGACAAGGGTTTGGCGAAAACCAAGGAGAGCGTGTTCAAAAAAATATCCCGCGCCATTGTGGGAAAGTCAACCGTTGACGATGAAGTGCTTGACAATCTGGAGGAAGTGCTGATTACTTCGGATGTGGGCGTTGAAACCACATTGAAGATTATCGAGCGTATCCAGGAACGTGCTAAATCTGACAAGTATCTAAACACCAACGAGTTGAATAAGTTGCTGCGCGATGAGATTACCGCCCTGCTTGCCGAGAATAAAGCCAACTCACACGACAACGCTATTGAAACCACTGCGGGTAAACCGTATGTGATTATGGTTGTGGGCGTTAACGGTGCGGGAAAAACAACCACCATTGGCAAACTGGCCAACAAATTCAAGCAGCAAGGCAAGAAGGTGATGATTGGCGCTGCCGACACCTTCCGCGCCGCCGCCATTGAGCAACTCGAGGTTTGGGCAAACCGCGTTGGCGTGTCCATTATCAAGCAGCGTATGGGTTCCGACCCCGCTTCGGTGGCTTATGACACTCTTGAGTCGGCAACCAAAAACGGCGCCGATGTGGTCATAATCGACACTGCTGGACGTCTGCACAACAAGGTGAACCTGATGAACGAGTTGACAAAAATCCGCAAGGTGATGCAGAAAATCGACCCGCAGGCGCCGCACGATGTGATGCTTGTGCTCGACGGCTCGACAGGCCAGAACGCCTTTGAGCAGGCCAAGCAGTTCACGCTGGCAACCGAAGTTTCGTCGTTGGCAATAACCAAACTCGACGGCACGGCCAAGGGCGGCGTGGTTATCGGCATATCGGACCAGTTCAAAATCCCCGTGCGCTACATTGGCGTTGGCGAGGGAATAGACGATTTGCAGGATTTTGTGCCTGCCGAATTTGTCGATTCATTATTCTCATAATCAATTATTTGTCTAACATTACAATGAAAAAGACAATCAACCTTCTGACAATGGGATGCTCGAAGAATCGCGTTGACAGCGAGATTCTTATGCGCCAACTCGTGGCCAATGGTTTCGATGTGAGTTACGAGGCCGAGTCGGGAAAATTCGACTTTGTGGTAATCAACACCTGCGGATTCATAAACGATGCTAAAGAAGAGTCAATCAATACGATACTTGAATTTGCCGGGCAGAAAAAGCACCGCCGCGTGGGCAAGATTGTGGTTTGCGGCTGCCTGAGTCAGCGCTACCGCGAAGAGTTGAAGGCCGAAATACCCGAAGTTGACGCGTGGTTCGGCAAGTTTGAACTGAAGCCGATGCTGCAATACTTCAACGCTGAATATCACTGCAATCTGCAGCCTGGGCGCACCCTGACAACGCCGTCGCATTACGCCTACGTGAAGATTTCGGAAGGTTGCAACCGCACCTGCTCATTTTGTGCAATTCCCAATATTACAGGTAGTTACAAGTCACGACCGAAAGAAGAGATTTTGGAAGAGTGCCGTCTGCTGGTTGCTTCGGGCGTGAAGGAGATAATTCTGATTGCGCAGGATTTGTCGTTCTACGGAGTTGATTTGTACAAGAAGCAGTGCCTTGCCGAACTGATGGAGCAGATTGCCGAAATCGACGGATTGGCCTGGCTGCGAATACATTACACCTATCCCGCGCACTTCCCGCTCGATGTGCTCGACGTGATGGCGCGTCACAGCAACATTTGCAACTATCTCGACATTGCCCTGCAGCATATTAGCGACAATATGCTCACCCGAATGCGCCGAAATATCAGTAAACAAGAAACTTACAATCTTGTGCGCGAGTTCCGCAAGCGCGTGCCTGGCCTTGTTTTGCGCACCACTCTGCTTGTAGGC
>JAEEPS010000100.1 GCA_016284875.1 Salinivirgaceae bacterium
TCATTTGTGGCGGCTCTGGTGCTTCTGCTGCTCTTCTTCCTGACAGACCGTCCGCTGCTGCGCCGATTCGCCTTCTGGATTGGCCTTCTGCTGATTGTTGAGGCCGCCTTCTCGTTCAGTTTCTCGTCCAAGCAGAAAGCCGCCGTGCTCAACGAGCCCGAAGCCATTGTTGTCACGCCGTCGGTGGTGGTAAAAAGTTCACCCGACGCCGCTGGCACCGAACTCTTTCTGATTCACGAAGGCCTGAAAATCAAAGTCACCAACCAAAACGGCGAATGGAGCGAAATTAGATTGTCAGACGGTAACAAAGGCTGGGTGAAAACTGCTGATTTTGTGGTCATTTGAAACCCGGACCACTCACTGCAAACATAAAATTTCAAACACTGCCACGCATATAAAATATGTGTGACACAGTATGTTATGGATTATGCATTGCTATTGACATACAGCCCAAAATATATTTTGTTTTATTCATCTAAAAGCCTTTACTTTGCGTGATTTTTTAAAAATAAAGTCTAACTTATTAATTTATTTAAAATTAAATGGAAAAAGAGAATCAGAAAACTCAAGAAATTGAGAGCGAAGAGGCATTCGAACTTGCCGCTCCGCAGCAACAACAAGTGGTGAAACCAGAAGATTTCGACTGGGACGCCTATGAAAATGGTGGTGTTGTATCGAGTTCAGAGCGCGGCCAACTCGAGGACATGTACAGCAAGACACTTTCTTCAATCACTGAGAATGAAGTGGTTGACGGCACAATCGTTGCCATGAACAAACGTGAGGCTTTGGTCAACATCGGCTACAAGTCAGAAGGTGTTATCAACATGAACGAGTTCCGCTACAACCCCGATTTGAAGGTTGGCGACACCGTTGAAGTTTACGTTGAAAGCCAGGAAGACCGCAACGGTCAACTGCTGCTCTCACACAAGAAAGCACGCGCACTGCGCTCTTGGGACCGTGTCAACCAGGCTCTGGAACAAGACGAAATCATCAAAGGCTACATCAAGTGCCGTACAAAAGGCGGCATGATTGTCGATGTATTCGGCATCGAGGCCTTCCTGCCAGGCTCACAAATCGATGTGAAGCCAATTCGCGACTACGATGTATTCGTTGGCAAGACCATGGAATTCAAAGTTGTCAAAATCAACCACGAATTCAAGAATGTTGTTGTTTCGCACAAGGCTCTCATCGAGGCTGAACTCGAGCAACAGAAGAAAGACATCATCTCGAAACTCGAGAAGGGTCAGGTTCTTGAGGGAACTGTTAAAAATATCACATCTTACGGCGTATTCATCGACCTTGGCGGTGTTGACGGACTTATCCACATCACCGACCTGTCATGGGGCCGTATCCAGCATCCTGAGGAAATCGTTCAGCTCGACCAGAAGCTCAACGTTGTTATCCTTGACTTCGACGACGACAAGAAACGCATTGCTCTCGGCCTGAAACAGCTGACTCCGCATCCGTGGGACGCTCTTGACCCGAACCTGAAGGTTGGCGACAAGGTTAAAGGTAAAGTTGTTGTGATGGCTGACTACGGCGCATTTGTTGAGATTGCCCCGGGCGTTGAAGGTCTTATCCACGTATCAGAAATGTCGTGGTCGCAGCATCTGCGCAGCGCCAACGAGTTCCTGAACGTAGGCGACGAGGTTGAGGCTGTCATCCTAACTCTCGACCGCGAGGAGCGCAAGATGTCACTCGGCATGAAGCAACTGAAACCAGATCCATGGGAGAAGATTGCTGATCAATATGCTGTTGGCACAAAACACACTGCAAAAGTTCGCAACTTCACCACATTCGGTGTATTTGTTGAGATTGAGGAAGGTGTTGACGGTCTGATCCACATCTCTGACCTGTCGTGGACCAAGAAAATCAAACACCCTGCAGAGTTCACCACCATTGGTGCCGACATTGACGTTGTTGTTCTCGAAATCGACAAGGAGAACCGCCGTCTGCGCCTTGGCCACAAACAATTGGAGGAGAATCCTTGGGACGTATTCGAGACATTGTTCACCGTTGATTCAATCCACGAAGGAACAATCATCGAACTGACTGAGAAGGGTGCCGTTGTGGCTCTGCCTTACGGCGTTGAGGGCTTCGCAACTCCGAAACATCTTGTTAAAGAAGACGGAACACAAGCCAAACTCGACGAGAAACTCGACTTCAAGGTTATTGAGTTTAACAAGGAAGGCCGCAAGATTATTGTAAGCCACTCTCGCATCTTCGAAGACGCTAAACGCGGCGAGGAGAAAGCCAAGAAGGAAACTGCAGCCAAAGCTACCAAGAAAGCGACTAAGAAAATTGCCGACAGCATCGAAAAGACAACACTTGGTGATATTGCCGAATTGGCCGCTTTGAAGGACGAAATGGCTCAGGCTGAGAAACCAAAGGCTACAAAAAAGGCCAAAAAAGACGACGCAGCTGAGGAAAAATAAAATTTTCCGAATGATTTTATAGCACGATGAATTGTTTTTTCTATATTTGAGGTACAAAACAAATCACATCTGATATGGAATTCAAAATCGAAAAACTTGACAACTTCACACAGATAGAAGTTTTGATAGACAAACTCGATACTCACATAGCGCCATCGCTGAAGTCAGAGTTAGTACTAATTGCCGGAAACGGAGAGAAGAACATCATTCTTGATTTAAGCAATTGCAGATATTGCGATTCGTCGGGTTTGAGCGCCATTCTGGTGGCAAACCGCCTTTGCAAAAACGCCAACGGCGTATTTGTACTGTCGGGATTGCAGACTGCTGTTGAGCGCTTGATAACCATATCACAACTCGACACAGTGCTTAACATCACAAAGACTGTTGACGAGGCTATAGCAATCATTAACAAGGCTTAAATGTCTTTATCACTACGAATCTTGGGATGTAGTTCGGCAACGCCTACACCTGACAGATACTCAACCGCTCAAGTGCTCAATGTGCTTGAGCGGTTCTTTTTAATCGACTGCGGCGAAGGTGCGCAAATCAACATGCGGCGGTTCGGGGTGAACATGCTGCGCATCAATCACATCTTTATCAGCCATGTGCACGGCGACCATTTTCTTGGATTGCCTGGCGTGATTTCGAGCATGAGCATGCACGGACGCACATCCGACTTGCACATTTATTGCCACGAGAAGTTGCACACGCTCATAGAGGCCTTTTTGGCCACATTCGAGATGCCGCTCGAATTCAAAATTATTTACCATCATCTAGTGTCGGAAGGCGAGCCGCAACTGATTTACGAAGACGACAAGTTGACCGTTCATTCGTTTCCTCTGCGCCACCGCGTGCCGACGTGCGGATTCATATTCCGCGAAAAGCCCAAACTACGCCATCTGAATGGTATGTTGGCCAACGAGTTGCAAATACCTATAAGCAAGCGTTTCGGCATTAAGCAAGGCGAAGATTACACCGCTCCCGACGGCACGGTGTACCCGAACGACACGCTCACCAACGAGCCCGACCGCGCATGCTCATACGCCTTTATGTCGGACACGGTGAAGTTGACGAAGGCTGTGCCGTGGATTGAAGGTGTTGACCTTCTCTATCACGAAGCAACCTACGGAGAGGACAATTTGAAACGTGCCCGCGAAAACAATCACTCAACCGCGCGTCAGGCGGCGGAGATTGCGCAAGCCGCACATGTGGGCAAACTCATTATCGGTCACTATTCGAGCCGTTACAAGAACGTCCAACCATTGGTCGACGAAGCGCGCAAGGTGTTTCCTGAAACCTATCCGGCTAAGGACGGAGCGGTGTTTGAAGTTAAATAATAGAAAGATTCTTCGCCACCGTGTCGCCGTCGCGGTATTGTTGGGTGATGAAGTTGCTGTCGTACTCAAGGAAGTTGATAATGTCGTCGGCAATGCCAATAGGATGGACGTGCGGGACAAGTGTGGTGCGGAATTGGTAGCCGATGCCCGATTTTTGTATCAGTTTGATTGACCGCCAGATGGCCGGCATTAGCGGTGTGGCGTCCTTGCCTATGATTTTTGAGTACGATTCGGCGTCGGGGTTCGACTTGATGTCCATTGCAATGAAATCAATCAGTTTGTCGGCCAACAGTTGCTCGAGCATATCGGGATTGGTGCCGTTCGAGTCGAGTTTCACGCAGTAGCCCATTTGTTTGATTTTCTTGATGAAATCGGGCAAATCGCCGTGAATGGTAGGCTCGCCACCAGTTATGACAACACCTTCGAGCCAATCTTTTCGGCCTTCGAGATACTGCAGAACTTCCTGCTCATCAATCAGTTTGTTCTGTCCGAACAAGTGCGGCAGCACCAACGACGGGTTGTGGCAATATCCGCAGCGGAAATTGCAGCCTTGCGTGAAAATCACACAAGCCATTCGGTCAGGATAGTCGATGAAACTCTGCTTTACAAGTCCGGCGATTTTCATTGGTGAATTGGTGAATCGGTGAACTGATATAAAAAAGATAACCGACTAAAGATTAGCCGGTTATCCGATTAAACAAATCCTACATTATCGATTTATCAAACAATTTCCTTTCGCTGAATTCCTGACGTTTGCCGTCGTTCCATTGCTCGATGGGGCGCAAGTAGCCGACAATTCGCGAATATACTTGGCAATCAGTCTCTTGTCCTTCGGCCTCGCATTTCGGGCATTTGTGGTGCTCGCCGTAGATGTAGCCGTGCTCGGGGCAGATGCTGAACGTCGGCGACAGCGTGATGTAGGGCAGGTGGAATGTCGATGTCACCTTCTGCACCAACTTCTTCACAGCGGCGCTCGAGAGTTGGCTCTCGCCCACAAACGTGTGGAAGACGGTTCCGCCGGTGTATTTGGTCTGAAGGTCGTCTTGCAGACGCAGAGCCTCAAACAGGTCGTCGGTGTAATAGACGGGCAGTTGGCTCGAGTTGGTGTAGTACGGCTTGGCACCGCGGCGCACGTGCTCCTCGTTGGCTGTCACAATGTCGTTGTATTCGGCCTTGTCGATTTTTGCCAAGCGGTACGATGTACCCTCGGCCGGTGTGGCCTCAAGGTTGTAGATATTACCCGTTTCGGTTTGAAATTCAGCAAGTTTGGCGCGCATATGCTCAAGCACCTTCACTGCAAACTTGTGGCCCTGCTCGTCGACAAGGCTCTTGCCCAGGAAGTTCAGGCAGCACTCGTTCATACCAACAATTCCGATGGTCGAGAAGTGGTTCTTCCAATAGCGACCAGTGCGCTGCTTGATGTTGCGCAGATAGAAACGTGAGTACGGATAAAGGCCTCTTTCAGTCAGATTTTCAATCACTTTGCGCTTTGTCTCAAGGCTTTCTTTCGACAGTTCCATAAGTTTGTCGAGACGTTGGAAGAACTCGGCCTCCGACTTCGACTCGTAGCCCAAACGCGGCAGATTGACCGTAACAACACCCACGCTGCCAGTGAGCGGATTGGCGCCGAACAAGCCGCCACCGCGCTTCTGCAGTTCGCGCTTGTCGAGACGCAGACGGCAGCACATACTGCGCACGTCGTCGGGACTCATATCGGAATTGACAAAGTTTGAGAAGTATGGAATGCCGTATTTGGCAGTGATTTCCCAAATTTTGGCGTAAGCCGGATTGTCCCAATCAAAGTCCTTGGTAATGTTGTAGGTAGGAATCGGGAACGAGAAGACGCTGCCGTGGGCGTCGCCTTCCGACATAACGTCGGCGAAAGCGGCGTTGAAAATATCCATTTCCTTTTGGAAGTCGCCGTAGGTCTCGTCCTGCATTTTTCCACCGATAATCACCGGATGGTCCTTCAAGTTGCCCGGCACCTTCAGGTCGAGAGTGATGTTGGTGAACGGTGTTTGGAATCCGACGCGCGTCGGCACATTGATGTTGAACATAAACTCTTGCAGGCACTGCTTAACGCCTTCGTAATCAAGATTATCGTAGCGGATGAACGGCGCCAGATAGGTATCGAAACTTGAGAATGCCTGTGCGCCGGCGGCCTCACCCTGCATTGTATAGAAGAAGTTGACAATCTGTCCCAAAGCCGTGCGCAGGTGCTTTGCCGGACTGCTCTCAATCTTGCCCGGAACACCTGTAAAGCCTGTCATAAGAAGGTCTTCCAAATCCCAACCCACGCAGTAAACGCTCAAGAATCCAAGGTCGTGAATGTGGATGTGGCCCGATTGGTAAGCCTGCTTAATCTCTTCAGAATAAACACGTTCCAGCCAGTACTGCGAACTGATGATGGTTGCAATGTGCTGATTCAGACCCTGCAGCGAGTACGACGAGTTGGCGCTCTCCTTTATCCGCCAGTCATTCAGGTCGATATACTTATCGATGATGTCCATATTCGACAGCAACTCCTTGGTGTTGCGCATACTCTCGTGCTGCTTGCGATAGACGATGTAAGCCTTTGCTGCGTCGAATAACTTATTGTCGAACAGCACTTTCTCCACAGTGTCCTGCACTTCCTCCACCGTCGGGGTGTAATCGAGTTTGTCGAACAAATTAAGTTTCGTAATGACCTCAAGCATTAAGTCCTCGGCCAGTTGGCGGTCGGGTTTGCCTACGGCACGCAGAGCCTTGAAGATTGCGTAACTGATTTTTTCGGCTTCAAAATTGACAATGCGCCCGTCGCGCTTGCAGATTTTGATTGACGGCAGATTTAATTTTGCTTCCATTGTGGTAAAATATTACGTTTTGTTATAGTTGCTGATGGCCACAAAACCGCACCAATTCTGAATTGTCAGACAATGTTTTGAGAATCGAAAAGTGGTTTTGTGAATCACCCTTATAAAGGAATGAAACAACCGAAAATGATTTTACACGAATTGCCGACAGTTGTCAACAACGGTGTGTTCATTTTGTGGAAAACGCTGTGGAAGTTGGAGTTATAGGTTTTCGAAGTTTTAAGTTATAAGTTTTGGGAGTTATAAGTTGAAATGTTTAGCAAGTTGAAAAATAGTAATCCCCCAATACCTAATACCCAAACCTATTCGTATTCATACGTCCGCTTAACGCGCCGTGAGATTCCCGTGAGCACTTCGTATGGGATGGTGTTCATCCATTCGGCCACTTGCGTGATGGGCAGGTTCTTGCCGAAAATCTCAATCGGGTCGCCCTCGTGCGCGTCAAGGCCAGTGACATCAACCATACAAATATCCATACAGATGTTACCCACAATCGGCACCAAACGACCTTTGTACCAGAGTTTTCCGTTGCCGTTGCCCAAGCATCGGCGCAGACCGTCAGCGTAACCGATAGGCACAGTGGCGATGTCGGAATCGCGTGTGAGTTTGCCGCGGCGGCTGTAGCCCACGGTTGTTCCTGCGGGCAGGTGCTTTATTTGCGCCAATGAACTTGTCAGTGTGGCGATGGGCTGCAACTGCGCGCCCGCAACACTCAGGCCGTAAAGGCCGATTCCAAGGCGCACCATATCGTACTGCCACTTGTCGGCAAAGCGCTCAATGCCAGCCGAATTCAGTATGTGGCGCTTGATTGGATAGTCCATTTTGGCCATTATGGCGCTACTCATCGTCTCGAAAGTGTTCAACTGCGACAGAGTGTAATCGTCTTGGTCGTACTCGTCGGCGGTGGCAAGGTGCGAGAATATCGTCTTGATTTTCAAGCCCTTTGCGTTATGAATAGCACTAATCACATTATCTGTGTCGTCGGGCATAAAACCGCTGCGGTGCATACCCGTGTCGAGTTTCAAGTGGATTGGATAATCGGTTTGTCCCGCATCCAAAACCGCCTGATTGAAAGTATTGAGCGTCACATAGTTATACACTTCAGGCTCAAGCCGATACTCAATCATCTGCGCAAAACTGTCGCGCTCGGGGTTGAGCACCAGAATTGGAATGTGGATGCCGTCGCGGCGCAACTCAACGCCTTCATCGGCGAAAGCCACAGCAATCATCGCAACTCGCTGATACTGACACAGATTAGCGATTTCGTGCGTACCGCTTCCGTAGGCAAACGCTTTCAGCATACAGCACATCTCGGTTGTCGGCTTCAGCAAACTCTTGAAATAGTTCAAGTTATGTTCCATTGCCGAAAGGTCGATGGCCATCACCGTTTGGTGCGACTGCTTCTGCAGAACCGACGAAATACGCTCGAAACTGAACGACCGCGCGCCCTTCAGCAGCACCGACGCGTTCTGTATCTTGCTGAAATCGAAGTGGTCAAGAAAATCCTGCGTGGTGGCGAAGAAATCTTTGCGCAAATCGAAAAAGTTCGAGAACGACTTGATATCCTGACCGATACCAATCAGTCGGTCAATGTTTTTCTGCCTAATAAGCACCGCAATGTGGTGATAAAGGTCGCTTTTGGTGTAACCGCTCTGTTCTATATCGCTCAGAATCAAAACTTTCTGCGGGTGCTGATTCTGCACGCTCAGGTAGTCGAGCGCAATCCGCAGCGATTCCATATCGCAGTTGTAACTGTCGTTGATTATCGAGCAGTTGTTGTTGCCTTCCTTCAGTTCAAGGCGCATGGCGATTGGCTCGATGGTGGCCAGCCGCTGCACAATTGTCTGATTATCATAACCAAAGACCAACATCAGCGACCAAACTTGCAATGCGTTTTCAACCGAAGCCTTGTCGGCAAACGGAATCTGCGCCGCAAACCGCTCGTTGTTGTACATTGCGTGGATGGTGGCGCTTGTTGGCTGATAATCAACCGATTCCACATACAGATTCACATCGGGTTGCGTGCCCCAAGTGAACAGTTTTGTTTCAGGATTGACGGTCGCCTTTATCTTCTCGCGAACTAACTGATTATCAGCGCCAAAAATCAAAACTTTGGCGTTTTTGAAAAGTTTCAGTTTCTCGGTCAGTTTCTGCTCAATGCTTGTAAAATTCTCTTGGTGGGCGTCGCCGATATTTGTGAAAATGCCAATGTCGGGGCGGATGATGTTCTCGAGCGCGTCCATCTCGCCAGGCTGCGAGATTCCCGCTTCGAAAATGCCCAGATTGTTGTCGGGCTGAAGCAACCAAACCGACAGCGGAACGCCAATCTGACTATTGTAACTCTTTGGATTACGGGCAATTAACTTTTCGGGTGCAAGACATTTACAGGCCCATTCCTTCACAATCGTCTTGCCGTTGCTGCCAGTGATGCCCACCACAGGCATTGTCATCTTCTGACGGTGCCAACTGACAAGTTGGTGCAGCGCCTTCAGCGTGTTCTCAACGACAATGAAGTTCGCATATTGGTAACTTTCAACATTTTGCGGCAGATGGTCCACCACAAAATTGCGCACGCCCGACTTGTAAAGTTCAGTGATGAAGCGGTGCCCGTCGTTGCGGGTGCCTTTGAGCGCGAAAAACAGGCTCTCGCGGGCAAAAACCACCTTGCGGCTATCAATCAGAATGTGCGAAATGTTGCCGCCCGAGCCGCGTGTCAACTTGCCGCCAACCACAGCGGCAATGTCGCCTATAGAGTAACTTGCCATATCAGTCAGAAATTTTTCAAATATAGGTGCGAATAACTGACAATGCCTAAAAAAAACGTCGATTTATGCACATTGGGCGGTTTATTTGTCGCTGAGCGATGGAAAATGATTCTGAAAAGGTGAATCGGTGGTTATTAAGGTATTGAAAGGCTAACCTTCCCCACCCTAACCAGCAAAGCGACGAACTCCAAACTTTTATTTGCATATTCAATTAATAAAAGTTATTTTTACTTTTAATTTTAATACACGTAAAAAACAACTTTTTATGAAACGTTTCACAACATTGCTTTCTGCAATAATTGTTGCTACTGCGGCCAATGCGCAGTTGGCAAACAACATCAACCTCGGTTGGCAGTTTGCACTCAACAACGACACCGCCAACGTGCCTACTTCGTGGCAAAATGTTGACCTCCCGCACGATTGGAGCATCCTGAAACCTCCGTTTCAAAGCGCACCTTCGGGCAACGAAAACGGTTATTTTGAAACCGGCGTTGCTTGGTACAAACAAAATCTTAAAGTGCCTAAACTCAATGAAGGCGAGCGACTTATAATGGAGTTCGACGGCGTTTACCACCACGCCACAGTTTTTGTAAACGGCAAACGCGCCGCTTGGCACGGATACGGCTATACGCCTTTCAGTGTGGACATTACGCCTTTCCTCAACCCCACTGGCGACAACGTTGTTACCGTCCGCGTCAACAATGCCAATCAGAAAAACTCTCGTTGGTATTCGGGCAGCGGCATCTACCGCAACGTTAATTTGCGTAAACTTCCGGCTGTTAGCGTGAAACCCACCGACGTGCAAATCATCGCCTTGGAAAACGGCAAGGTAACAATCAACGCTATCGTGGAAAACAATAGCAACCAAAAACGCACTGTAAATGTGAAAGTTGCGGCAGGCGGCGTGGAGACTTCCAAATCCGTTGAAATCAACGCAAAGTCTAATGTCAAGGCTGCGTTGGAACTCAAAATCAGCAATCCGAAACTTTGGAGTAACGATTCGCCAAACCTCTATGAGGCAGAGATTTCCGTTGACCAAACACTCAATTTGAAACAGACATTCGGATTCCGCACCATTGCCTACAACGCCGAACAAGGTTTCGCCCTCAACGGCAAAAACGTGCTGATAAACGGTGCGTGCGTTCACCACGACAACGGACTTTTGGGCGCATCTTCCTACGACGCCGCCGAATTCCGCAAGGTGAAACTGATGAAAGATGCGGGCTTCAACCTTATCCGCACAAGCCACAACCCGCCGTCGGAGGGTTTCCTCAACGCCTGCGACCAACTCGGAATGATGGTTATCGACGAGGCTTTCGACGGATGGCGCACTGAGAAAAACCCCTTCGACTACTCAATCCTTTTTGATTCGCTCGCCACCGACGATGTAAAGCGTATGGTACTCCGCGACCGCAACCACCCCTGCATTGTGGCGTGGAGCATCGGCAACGAGATTATCGAGCGCAAGGACATCCGCTGCGTATACACCGCACGTATGCTCAAAAAGGCGATTCTCGAAGAAGACAACACCCGTCCCGTTACCGAGGCTCTCTGCGCTTGGGACCGCGATTGGGAAATCTACGACCCACACGCCGAAGCACTCGACATCGTGGGTTACAACTATATGATTTTCAAGCATAAAACCGACCACGAGCGCGACCCCAAACGTGTGATGTGGCAGACCGAATCGTACCCCCGCGACGCTTACCGTAATTATGAAACCGTTGCCAACAACTCTTACGTAATCGGCGATATGGTTTGGACGGGTCTCGACTATCTTGGCGAATCGGGCATCGGCGGATGGCGTTACAAGGCTTGGCCTCAGGGCGAAAGTTGGCAAAATCCCCAATGGCCTTGGCACGGTGCCTACTGCGGCGACGTTGACATCACCGGTTTCCGCAAACCAATTTCGTATTACCGCGATATTATTTGGAACGGCAGCAAGGCATCCTCAAAAATCCATCTTGCAGCCTGTGAACCAAATGGTTACGTTGATTCTATAAAAACCACAATGTGGAGCACTTGGCCCACTTGGGATTCGTGGAATTGGGAAGGTTGGGAAGGCAAACCAATTGACGTAGAGGTATATAGCGTAGGCAAAACCGTTAAACTCTACCTCAACAACCAACTCATTGGCGAAAAACCCGTTGAGCAATGCAAAGCCACCTTCACCCTCAACTATCAGCCCGGCACTCTCAAAGCCGAATCCGACGGCGCAACCTCAACCCTCATCACCGCCGGCAAACCCGCCAAAATCGCTGCCAAAGCCGACCGCAAATCTTACAAGACCGACGGCAACGACGTGGCTTTCATCGACATCACCCTCACCGACAAGCAAGGCAATCCCTGTGCGATGTCGCAAGACGAAATCACCGTTGATGTAAAAGGCGGCGTACTTCTTGCCCTCGGCACCGGCGACCTCCGCGATTGTGCCAACACCCGCGACAACACTCACAACGCTTGGCACGGCCGCGCCCAAGCCATCGTCCGCATCCCCAAAGGTGCAAAAGGCATTACCGTAACGGTAAAAGGCAAAGGCATCGCCCCGGCTGTGTTGAAGTTGCAAAATTAAT
>JAEEPS010000101.1 GCA_016284875.1 Salinivirgaceae bacterium
AAGCATCGTTAAAACATCCTTTTATAATTGTAATCGTCTCGAATCAATAACATTTCCAAGTACGATTACAAGCCTCGGCACTCATGCGTTCCAGAAATGTACAAACCTCTCATTAGTAACTTTTCCCGAATATATTGAAACCTTGAATTATGGTTTAGAGGTGTTTAAAGATTGCAGTTATTCACCAGAATATACAACAGATGAAGACGGTTGTAAATATATGAAAATAGCGGGGAATCCGCATTTTGTCTTGATAGCAAGTGCAAATACCGAAACAGTCAATATTAACAACAATTGCAAGTCAATTGGCTACCAGGCGTTTCATTGGAAAAACAACATAACTACTATATCCATTCCTGAAAGTGTTACAAGTATTAGCGATGATGGATTCGAAGGTTGTCAAAATCTCGTTTCAATAACCATTCCGAGTACGGTTAAATGCATTGGTAAATATGCATTTTCGAGTTGCGACAATCTCGTTTCAATAACAATTCCAGAAGGTATTACTAGCATCAACCGTGGTGTTTTTTATAGTTGTGACAATCTTGTTTCAGTGACGATTCCAAGTTCAGTTACAAACATTGATCATGAAGCATTTTCTTATTGCAAAAACCTAACTTCCGTGAAAATTCCCGATGGTGCAAAAGTATATTCAAGAGCATTCGATTGCTGCGAAAAACTAACTACAGTAACCCTGCCAGGCAATTGTGAGGTTGAATATCGTTTTGAATTTTCTGAAGCCAATTTAGTGATTTGCGATGCTGCCAATCAAGAAGCATGTAGTTGGAGGGGAATTTTATGGTTTCCCGAAAATTGCAATTTTGTTTGGAATTGCAAAAACAAAAGGGTTACAGCAGATGCCGCCGAAGTTGAAGGCGTGAAATATGGCGCTGTAACCGCCGACCATAATGATTTTGTGTATGCTTACGGCGACACGGCAATCCTCACCGCCACACCTAACACCGACTGCAAGTTTGTGGGCTGGAGCGATGGCAACCACGACAATCCGCGCAAGGTTGTTGTGTTGGACAACGAAGTTGATGCCACAGTGAATACCTACACTGCCGCCTTCTACCCCAATACCGCCGAGACTTACGAAATATTAGTCACAACCAACAATACCGCCACCAACCTCCGAGGCACGGTTTCGGGCGACGGCGTATATCTGAAAGATGCTCAGGTTACTCTCACCGCAACACCCACAAACGCCAACCTTTACCACTTTGTGGGCTGGAGCAACGGCACGGTAACAGTTTCCACAAATGCAACATATAGTTTCACTGCCACTGAGGATGTCAGTCTTACAGCCATTTTCGAAGGACAGACGGTAAACATTGGCGATAATACTGTTAAAGCCGTTGGCCGCAATACCGACAACTGCACATTCCATCCAACCCTCACTGGCCGCTACACCATAACATCAACCTTCGATGATGTCACAGAAACACACGGTTATCTGCTTGACGATGAGGGAAATATTTTAAAAACAAATTATTTAGGCGGCGAAATCAATAATTTCAAAATAGTTTATAATCTGGAGGCCGGCAAAACTTATCATATAGGCGCAGGTTTCCATGATGAAAATGCGAATGGCGAAGTGCTGCTCAACATATCCACCCCCGATATGGTAATACGCACCGCCGCAATTGGCAATGGAGTTGTTGATGGTGCGGGTTATTTTCCTTACAATCAGCCCGCCACCGTCACGGCAAATCCAAATCCAGGCTATCATTTTGTGAAATGGCAGGATGGTAACACCGAGAACCCGCGCAACTTCACCGTAACTGAGAGCGCAACCTTCACGGCCACATTCGAGATTAACACCTACACCATTGCCATTGATGAAGCTGAGAATGGAACAACCAGTGGCGCTGGCACTTACACCCACGGCCAGAGCGTAACCCTCACAGCATCAGCCGCCGAGGGCTACCACTTTGTTGGCTGGGGCGATGGCAACAGCGAGACCACCCGCACGTTCAGCGCAAGCGAGGATATGAACCTCACGCCAACGTTCGCCATCAACCAGTACACCGTGAGCGTTGAGTTTGAGCACGGTTCGGTAACTGGCACAGGCACCTACAACCATGGCCAGACAGCACACCTTGTGGCTTCAGCCTCTGAGGGCTTTGAGTTCGCCGGCTGGAGTGATGACTGCGAAACAGCCGAGCGCGACACTGTTGTGACATCAAACGTTGCCCTGCGCGCCATTTTCATCAGCGAGGGTCAGCATATGTACAACATCAAGGTTGCAACACCTGAGAACGGCACCATTGCTGGCGCCGGCAAGTACATTGTGGGCGCAACAGCCACCCTCCACGCCTACGCAGCCGAGGGCTACCACTTTGTTGGCTGGGGCGATGGCAACACTGATACTCTGCGCGTTATTGAAAACGTTTCGGCTGATATGCAACTCACACCGTCGTTCGCCATCAACCAGTACACTGTGGCTGTAAGCAAGGCCGATAACGGAACCGTCACTGGCGCAGCCACTTACAACCACGGCGATGCAGTGAAAGTGGTTGCCACAGCCAACACAGGCTATCACTTTGCTGGATGGAGCACAGGCGAAACATCTGACACACTGAAGTTTACCGCCACACGCGACACGGCGTTCACTCCGTCGTTTGAGATTAACACCTATAAGGTTACAGCCGTTGCAGAGAAGGGCTCTGTTGCAGGTCTGCGCACCTACACTCACGGCTCCGATGCCACCATCACCGCCTATCCAGAGGATGGCTATCACTTTGTAAAATGGGCCGATGGCGTTGAGAGCGCCACACGCACACTCGTGGTTTTGAAAGACACCGCGTTCACCGCACTGTTCGAGATTAACAAGTACACGGCCAGCGTTGCCGAGTCGGCTCACGGCTCAGTAAGCGGCGCGGGTGAGTATACCCACGGCCAGACGGCCACCTTCGCCGCCACACCCGATGCCGGCTATCAGTTCCTCTTCTGGAGCGATGGCAGCAAGGTGAACCCACGCATAGTGAAGATGACCAAGGATGTTGAAATGCGCGCCGTCTTCTCGCTTGAGGGCCACAGCGCGTTCAATGTCACACTTGGCTCAAGCGCCCACGGCACCGTCACCGGCGGCGGCCTCTACATTGAGGGCGAGACGGCCACACTCACAGCCAAACCCGAGAGCGCCGCGTACCACTTTGTAGGCTGGAGCGACAACAACACCGACAATCCGCGCAATGTGGTGGTTGACAAGGAGATATCGCTTGTTGCGACCTTCGCCATCAACACCTACACCGTCAAGGCCGCTACTCACGAGAACGAGACCGAGCGCGGCTCAGTGACAGGCGGCGGCACCTACAACTACGGCGACATGGCAACTCTCCGCGCCACACCGGCCGAGGGCTTCCGCTTCACAGGTTGGAGCGATGGCGATGTGTATAACATTAAGTATCTGAGCATTACAAAAGACACAGCCTTCACGGCTCACTTTGCGCCCGCTGTCGGAACCGATACATTGTATGTGGATAAAATCATCGAAAAGATTGTAGAGAAAGTCATTACCGACACCATTAAGATTGACAGAATCATCAAAGACACGGTGAAGATAGAAGGCTCAGGCGAGGATACGGTTTACATCCACGAGAATGTCTATCTAAAAGATACCATTTATGTGAAAGACACCGTCTATATCACCGCCGATTCAACCATCATTGGCAAGGCTGACACCGTCTACATCACCAAAACCGACACGGTTTATGTCACCGTCACCGATACGGTTTACATTGAGAAGGAAACAGGTAAGCCAACGGCCATCAACGCCGTAGCCGCCACAGCAGTGAACATCTACGCCCACCACAACACCATTGTGGTTGAGAACGCCGAAGATGAAATCCGCGTTTACGACGCCATGGGTCGTCTAATTGTAGAGACGCCACATTGTGACGTCTCTACAGAAATCCGCGTCAATGGCACAGGCATTTACATTGTCAAGACGGGAAACACGGCCAAACGGGTAATGATAAATGATTAATTAAATCGGTTAGATATAAAACGTAAGGGGCGATGAAAATCGCCCCTTTTTTTTGTTGCAAAATCTATTTCTAAACAAACTAATCCAAAACAAACCCAAAATCAATCCTTTTTAGGCTCAATTCGGATTCGTTTGGTTAGAGCAAAAACCCGGAAATCATATTTAGGAGCACACAAAAATCATTTTACGACAAACATTTAAAAAGGTTATAGGTTTAAAAAAGTGCAATTTGTTAGAAAACGTTTGCAAATGGTTTTTTCGCCGAAAATGCCCGAATTTAAATCTGTCGAATTTGTATAACCGCCAGATTTATAACCACATACAGAGAATTGAAAAATAATGGTATTTTTCACACATATTATCACCAATGGGGTGTTAACAAAACAAACGGCGGATTTTTTGCGGGCGGCAAAAAACAAGAATTATTTTTGTAGCGTGAAAAAGAAAAAGAAGAAGGAACATGAAAATCAAACAAATCAGCAAGAAGGCATTAGCAGTATTTGGAGCAGCAGCGCTCATCACAACTGCAATCTGCGCCTACAAGATTGAAAGCTCGAAAGTGACAGTTTTCATCAAGGGTAACGTGAAAAACGTGAACTACACTGGTAGTCTGCAGTCAGCAATCGGCTACACAGTTGAGATCAGTTCGCCTGACTACACCACCGATGATTTTGTTTGCTATGCAACTGATTCGGTCAGTGGAACTAACATTGGAACGTACGGCATGGGCATTTGCAGCAGCGACTTCCACAATGTGAATCCAAACTACAGCAATGTGGAGTTTGTCATTGTTGAAGATGGTCGACTCTGCATCAACGTTGACGAGGACGAGGAGTAACAGCCACCGGCCCAAAGCCAGGCATCACACACGGTTCTTTTCGGGAACTGTTTGATAGTAAAGCCATTGCGATTGTCGCAACGGTTTTTTTGTTTTTATAGAGCAAACGTTTGCAGTAACAAAATCCCAGAGCCTCCACAATCCGCAAACAGCCGTTTGATTTATCTGCTAAAACAATTACTTTTGCACGATTTTTTAAGTGAATTATCCGCTTGCTGAAAATGATTGAAAAGCAACAAACTATCAAGAACGAGGTTTCGATTGAAGGAACCGGACTTCACACTGGGGCACACGTGATAATGACGTTCAAGCCCGCCCCCATCGACTACGGATACAAATTTCAACGCATTGATTTAGAGGGACAACCAACTATTCCGGCTCTGGCCGAATATGTGATCGACACATCGCGCGGAACCACCATCGGCCGCGGCGACGCACGCGTCTCAACCATTGAGCACGTGATGGCAGCCGTCTACAGTCTCGGCATCGACAACATACTGATTCAGATTGACGGTCCTGAAACGCCGATTATGAGCGGCAGTTCAATCGAGTTTCTGAATGCGCTGAAAACAGCCGGAATTGAAGAGCAAGACGCTGAGCGCCAATATTTTGAAGTAAAGGAGAACATCCGCTACGTGAATCCGGAAAAGGGCATCGAGATAATCGCCTACCCCGACTCGAAATTCAGCATCGACGTGCTCATCGACTTCAACTCGAAAGTGCTCGGACAGCAGTTCGCCAGCATCGACAACATCAGCGATTTTGAGAAGAACATTGCCAACTGCCGCACCTTCGTTTTCGCGCACGAGTTGGTTCCTCTGTTCAATATGAACCTGATTCGCGGCGGACAGCTCGACAACGCCATTGTGATTGTCGAGAATAAAATCTCGCAAGAGGAGTTCGACCGCATTGCCGACTTCTGCAACAAGCCGCGCGTCAAGGCCCGCGAGGGAATCCTTAATGAGGACCTGAAATACGACAACGAACCGGCACGCCACAAGTTGCTCGACATCATCGGCGACCTGGCCCTGACCGGAAAAATGATAAAAGGCAAGTTCATTGCCAAAAAGCCTGGTCACTTTGCCAACACCGAGTTTGCAAAGCAGATTCGGCAGTGCATCAAGTTTCAGCAGAAAAACGGCGTTGCGCCCGTCTTTCACCCCGATCAGAAACCCATCTACGACATCAACGATATAATGAAACTGCTGCCTCACCGGCCGCCTTTCCTGTTGGTTGACAAGATTATGGAAATCAACGAGAACTCGGTGGTGGGAGTGAAATGCGTAACCATGAACGAGCCGTTCTTTGTGGGCCATTTTCCGCAGGAACCCGTCATGCCGGGCGTGCTTCAGATTGAAGCCATGGCGCAGGTGGGCGGAATCCTGGTGCTGAAAGACCTTGAGAAACCGCAGGAATGGTCGACCTACTTCCTGAAAATCGACAATGTGAAATTCAAGCACAAAGTGGTGCCGGGCGACACTCTCATCTTCAAACTCGAGTATCTGGCCCCCGTGCGCCGCGGAATATGCCACATGCGCGGGCAGATGTTCATCGGCTCGAGCCTTGCAATGGAAGCCGAATTGATGGCGCAACTCGTGCACAACAAGACCGACGAGGAAAATAACGAAACAAATACCGAAGAATAATGGAATATAAAATGTCTCAAATCCATCCGGATGCCAAAATCGGACAGAACGTCGAAATCGGACCTTTTGTAACTATCGATAAAGATGTTGTGATTGGCGACGGAACCAAAATAATGAGCGGGGCTGTCATTCTTGAGGGCACACGCATCGGCAAGAACTGCCGCATCTTTCCTCACGCCGTGCTGGGAGCCATACCGCAGGACCTGAAATTCGTGGGTGAGTACACCACTTGCGAGATAGGCGACAACAACACCATCCGCGAGTTTGTGACCATTAACCGCGGAACCCAGTCGACAGGCCGCACCGTCATTGGCAACAACAACCTGCTGATGGCCTACACCCACGTCGGCCACGACTGCATTCTGGGCAACAACTTGATTATCTCGAACGCCACTCAGTTTGCCGGCGAAGTTCACGTCGACGATTATGCAGTAATCGGTGGCGGCTCGCTTTTGCACCAGTTCACCCACATCGGCTCGTATATGATGCTGCAGGGCGGCACAAGAGTCAGCAAAGACCTTCCGCCATTTGTGATTGTTGGTGGCGAGCCGGCCTCTTACTTCGGCTTGAACCTTGTGGGCCTTCGCCGTCGCGGATTCTCAAACGAGACCATCAACGCCATTCACGATGTCTATCGCATTATCTATCAGGGCGGAATGAACACATCGCAGGCTCTCGACACCATAATGGAGACTCTGCCGCAAAGCCCCGAGCGCGACTATATTGTGAAATTTATCAAAGAAAGTTCGCGAGGCATTGTTCCAAGCTGCACAAACAGAAAGTAACACGGACGTCCGCACGGAAAATGAGCGCTGAAAAAAATGCGAATTTTGATGTGCGGATTTTTTAAAAAACATCTATATTTGTAGTTAATCTACATTAAGACTTCTAACAATGGAATCTGGTAAAAGAATTATTGTGCCGTGGGACTTCACTGAAGTGGCACAAAACGCATTGGCTCACGCAGTTAAGATTGCAAAAGTGTTGGAAAACAGCATTGTGCTTCTTCACATTGCCAAGGCCGACAAAGAAGCCGGCGAAGCCTTGCCAAAACTTCAGCAAGTGGCTGCTGACGCCGAAAAAGCAAACGGTTTGAAAGTTGAAGCCGTTGTTCTTGTTGGTAATATTTTCAACACCATCGGCGAGTACACCAAAGACCACGACGACATCAACCTTGTCATCATGGGCACCCACGGAATGAAGGGTATGCAAAAACTGACAGGTAGCTGGGCACTCAAGGTGATTGTAAGTTGCTACGCTCCTTTCATCGTTGTTCAGGACCCACCGCTCGAAAATTCAACCTACAGCAAGATTGTCTTCCCTGTGGATTTCAAAAACGAGAACCGCGAGAAACTTGTGTGGGCCATCTATTTCGGCAAGATTTTCAACGCAAAAATATGCTTCATCAAACAGGAGGTCAACGATTCCAACCTTGTCCGCAAGGTCAACACAAACCTCTCATTTGCAAAGAAATATCTCACCAAATACGAGGTTGAGTTTGAGATTGAGACCGCAACAAGCGGCAATTTCGAGGAGCAGACCATTGAATACGCAAAACGCATTGAGGCCGACATGATGATGATTATGACCACCAAGAACATCGGCACTCTCGACTACGTGCTTGGCGCCAGCGAGCAATACATCATCGCCAACACCGCTCGCATTCCAGTCATGTGCGTCAATCCGCGCAAGAACTCGAATTTCGCTTTAGGTTCACTGTATTGATACTGAATCCGCACTTCCGAGTGCTGAAATCTGATAAATCACAAAGCCCCTTCCTAAATGGTGGGGGCTTTTTTTATTACAACTCTTTCCGCATCCGGGCAACGGGAATGCCCATCTTTTCGCGGTATTTGGCCACGGTGCGGCGGGCCACCTGATAGCCTTTCTCTTTAAGGATGGCGGCCAGAGCGTCGTCGTTGAGCGGGTTGCGCTTGTCCTCGCCCTCAACGGCGTCTTTCAGAATGCTCTTCACCTCGCGTGACGACACTTCCTCGCCGCTGTCGGTCATGATTGAGTCAGAGAAGAACCATTTGAGCGGGAAAATGCCAAAATCGGTCTGTATGAACTTGCTGTTGGCCACACGCGAGATGGTGCTCACGTCAAGGCCAGTGATGTCGGCAATGTCGTTCAGAATCATCGGGCGCAGTTTCTTGTCATCGCCGTCCAGGAAGTAGTCGCGCTGATAGTTGACAATGGCCTGCATTGTCGAGAGCAGGGTGATTTTGCGCTGCTGAATGGCATCGATGAACCACTTTGCAGAATCAATTTTCTGCTTCACAAAGTTGATGGTGTCGCGGTCCTGCGTGGTGCGCTTGTTTTTCACGGCCAACTGCTCAAGCATATTGGTGTAGGTGGGGCTGACGCGCAGATTAGGCGTGTTGAACTCGTTGAGCGACACCTCGAGAATGCCGTCGTGGTTCTCGAGCACAAAATCGGGCGTGATGGGCTGAAGCGTGCGCTCCTGCGGATTCGAGTATCCACCGCCTGGTTTGGGGTTGAGCCGAAGAATCTCGTCGAGAGCCTCTTTCAGTTGCTGCTCGGTGGCGCCTGTGCGTGCCAGAATCTTATCGTAGTGTTTTTTCGAGAATTCAGTGAAGCATTTCTCAATTATTTTGGTGGCGAGTTGCACCGTTTCCGACTGCTGATTGCGACGCTTCAATTGCAGCAGCAGACACTCCTGGAGAGTGAGCGCGCCTACGCCTGCAGGGTCGAAACTCTGAATGATGTTCAACACCTCGCGCAATTCAGTTTCCGATGCCTCAATGTTTTGCGAGAAGGCCAGATCGTCGGAAATCGACTCAAGTTCGCGGCGCAGGTAGCCGTCGTCATCGATATTACCTATAATATATTCGGCAAGTTTGTGCTGGCGGTCGCTCATTTTGTGAAGGCCCAACTGGTTCATCAGGCTCTCGTGGAAAGTGGGGCCTTGCGAGAGTGGTGTTTCGCGCACCTCATCGTCGGGTGAGAAGTTGTTTGCGCGCAACTTGTACGACGGAATATAGTCATCGTCGTTCAGGTAGCCCTCCATCGACAGTTCATCCTGGTCCTTCGGCTCTTCAGGCAGCGGCTCCTCGCCTTCAGTGCGCCCTTCAAACTCAGCCTCCTCAAGCGCAGGATTCTCCTCCATCTCGCTCTTGATGCGCTGGTCGAGTTGCATAACGGGCACCTCCAGCAGTCGGATGACCTGAATCTGCTGCGGCGACAGTTTTTGAAGCAGTTTCTGTTGTAAACTCTGTTTCAGCATAGCCTTTCCTAAAAAGCGGTTGCAAGATACGCATTTTTGTTGTTGATTTGGTCAATCGGATAATCGGTGAATTGAAAATACCAATCCGCTACGCGGCTTTTATGCCACGCATAAATCAACAATTCTGGCTATTACGGGGAAATACCGCAATCACATTTTCGGCACAAACTGCAACATTTTCAGAGCCGTAACAGCGGCTTCAACGCCTTTGTTGCCCAGACGTCCGCCCGAGCGGTCGAGTGCCTGCTGAAGATTGTCGGTGGTGAGCACGCCGAAAATCACTGGAATTTTGCCTTCGGCATTCAGTGCCGAAAGTCCGTTGGCCACACCGTCGCAGATGAAGTCGAAGTGGCGTGTTTCGCCTTGGATAACGCATCCGATGCAGATTACAGCGTCGGCTTTCCAAGAGCCGTTGAATGGAACGTCGCCGTGCGAGAAACGGGCGGCGGCGTAGGTGAGTTCAAACGTGCCAGGAACGTGGTAAAGCATAATGTTGCTTTCGTCAACGCCGTTCTCTTTCAGCGTCTTGATGGCGCCTTCGGCCATTGCGTTTGTGACCTGCGCGTTCCATTCGGCCACAACAATAACAAAGCAGCGACCTTTGCCCGAAGGTATGGTCGCTGCGTCGTATTCTGATAAGTTTTTAAGTGCTGTTGCCATTATTTTGCAATCTCGGCGTTCATCTTCTCAATGTTCTTGTCGGCATTCATTGCTTCCTGCGACATGGCAAAGTCGTTTTTGATTGCGGTGTAGAGAGCCAGGGCTTTCTTGTAGTTGCCCAGTTTCTCGTAAACCTGTGCGGCTTTGTTCAGATAGAGCGGCGTTGTGAAATCGTTTTTGGCGTTGGCAGCGGCTTTCTCGTAGTACGATGCGCCTTTTGCTTCTTCGCCCAACTCAACGTATGCATCGCCCATCACGCCCAGAGCAACTGAACTCAAGGTGATGTCTTTCGATTTGAATTTCTTCAAGTGGCTGATAGCGCTCTCGAAGTCGCCTGTGTACATATAGCAGAGTCCAGCGTAGTAGTTGGCCAGTTTGCCTGTCTGGGTCATGCCATAGTCGTCAATAACATCCAGAAAACCAGCGTAGTTGCCGTCGCCGTTGAGAGCAACTTCAAACGAGTCTCTCTGGAAATATTGCTCAGCTGCAAACATTGCGGCGCTTGCCTTGTTGTTTTGCGGCACCAGATAGAAGCGCTGTACAGCGAAGAAGATGGCCACCACGGCCAGGATGCCAATAACTGCATATGATATTACCGATTTGTGGTCGTTGATGAACAATTCGGCTCTATTCAGTGTTTCCTGAACGTTTTCAAAACTGTCAGGTTGTTGGTCTTTAACGTTTTTCGACATAATTAAATGAATTTTCATTAAACGGGGCAAAAATAATCGTTTTTACAATTTTTGAAAATAATTATTTGCCACTGTAAGTTGGCGAAGTTTTAAGTTATAAGTTGTTGAAGTTTTAAGTTTTATGTTATAAGGTTCAAGTTAAGAATCGCATTCCTGATTCCTGATTTCCAACCCCATTTTTCATTTTTAACTTTACATTTTTAATTCTCAATGTCTGTAGTCTGTAGTCCGTAGTCCTTTAATACGCTGATTTAAACTGTTTCAGGAATCGGATGTCGTTCTCGAAATAGAGTCGAAGGTCGCGCACCTGATATTTCAGCATGGCAATGCGCTCAACGCCCATGCCAAAGGCGAAACCTGTGTATTTCTCGCTGTCGATGCCGCAGTTTTTCAGCACGTTGGGGTCAACCATGCCGCAGCCTAGAATCTCAAGCCAGCCAGTGCCCTTGCAGATGTTGCAGCCTTTGCCGCCGCAGATTGAGCACGAAACGTCCATTTCGGCCGACGGCTCGGTGAACGGGAAGTACGACGGGCGCAGGCGGATTTTGGTGTCGTTGCCGAACATCTCTTTGGCGAAATACAAAAGTGTCTGCTTCAAATCGGCAAACGAAACATTTTCAGCCACATACAAACCTTCAACCTGGTGGAAGATGCAGTGTGCGCGGGCCGAAATGGCTTCGTTGCGGAACACGCGGCCAGGGAAAATCATGCGGATTGGCGGCTGGCGTTTTTC
>JAEEPS010000102.1 GCA_016284875.1 Salinivirgaceae bacterium
CGTACCTGTCAACTCGAAAATCACCTTCTCGTCGGTGGTGTTGTTCACCGTCACGTGGTTTCCGCTGACGGCCACAATGCCGTTCTCGTCGTCCGTAACCTGCGCGCCGCCGTCGGCAAACACTATTTTTATTGTGCGGTCGAACTTGGTTTCCGCAAAGTTGTCTTCTTCCAAGATTGAATTGTCGAACTTTGGCGACACCGTTGTGGTGTCGGCCGTGGCGGTTTGGCTTTCGCCGACGGGCGTTATGTCGTCGAAATTGTCGGTTGAGCAACTTCCGCAACCTATCAGCAGCATCGCGAAAGCAAAATATCCTTTTTTCATAGCACACATTTTTTTGTTAAACCTGCCGCTAAAGTAGGGCGGGCTTGCGCCAACGCCAACTTTATTCAACAAACGCCGCTTTTTCTTCAACAAATCGGCTTTGTCCGCTTCAAAATCCTGTATCTTTGCACGTATGGAAACGGCTCAAACAAGTTTGGTTAACTATCTGACTCAGTTTGCGATACAGATTTTGCCCTATCTGTTTTTGCTCTTGCTGCACCATTTCCTGCTTGCCCCGCTTTTCTTCCGCCGAAAACTGATTTTTTACATACCTGTGACGTTGGTTTTGCTTGTCGGATTCGGGTTTTATTGCTTCAATGTGGGCAACCCGATTATGCCGCCGCAAGGGCCGCAAGGAATGTTCCAGGGTCCGCCGCCAATGGCGCAGGAAGGCTCTGTGCCGCCGCCAATGCCAATGAACGTGCCGCCCGCCAACGGAACACCGCCGCCGTTTGACACATTGAACCGTCCCGCGCCAGCCGAAATGCGCCCTGCCGAAGGAATTCCGCCGCAGATTATGCCCGACCGCGGACACCGCCCAATGCGACCCGAGACTATGAAACTGCTTATGGCTCTGCTGCTTATAGGTGTCGATTTGGGTGCAATGGCCTATGTCAAGAACATTCGCACCGAAAAGCAGATTCGGGCTCTCAAGGCTGAAAATCAGAAGAATCAGGCAACAATCGAAGAGTTGAACCGCAGTGCGGCCAATGCGCGGAAAGCGGAAGGTGAGTTGGTCTTCAAGACTGATTACAAGCAAGTTCGCGTCAAGCCCGACAACATTCTTTACATTGAAGGAATGGGCGAGTACCTGAAGATTTTTCTGCAAGGCGCCGCCACGCCGCTTGTGGTTCTAATGAGTATGAAGCGCATTCTTGAGCAACTGCCCGACGACCATTTCGCCCGCGTCCACAAGTCGTATATTGTGAATCTGAGTCGGATAACCGCCAGCAGCCGCACGCAGATTACGCTGGAAAACGGTGCTGTCGTTCCCATTGGCGAATCGTACCGCGTGGCCGTTTCCAACCGACTGAAGGCCAATTGAATTTTTGCTTTCCCATCTTGTGTGTTCTTTAAGCATTATTGTACTTGCTTCTTGAATTCGCGCATTTTCATGCGAAAGCAAAATCATTTTGCCAATTATATGTTCAATTTAAAAACGAACAAAACTATTTGCCTATGGTTAAATAACTGATAAAAATCATGCAAAAATACCGTAACTTTAACAGTTTTAAATAAATAGCAAAAGTTATTATCATACGTTTAAAATACACGGCAGCAGCATAGTGGCCAATCCCATACCGGAAATAATATGAAACACTCCTTTGAGTTCGGGCGAATAGATATGCATCGGATTTCTTCGGTTGATATAGATATAACAAGGCCCGGGCATCGGGTGGTAGCTTGCACGGTTCGATATTAGTTTGGGCGTGCTCACATATAGTTTTCCCTTGTATTTGTAGCGGTACAGCGGGGTTTTTATTCCGGGCATATAGGTGCGAATTGTAGAATAGTATGTGCTGCCTTCAAAGCCGTATCCGCCTCCGCGAATTTCGGCGTCCTTGACGTTGAACAACTCGGCATAGACCTTTACCGAACCTATTCCAAGCAGTTTTAATTCAAATAGAAAGCCGATAAAAACCAGAAACAAGCCAAACTGTACAGCCAAGTTGCCGTAGGTGAACGCCTCGCGATAGTAATCAATGAAACTATTCAGAAAATCCATAATTGCCTCCTTCCGCTTTATGATTAAACAAACCGGTAACATCTACAATGTAGCACTCTGGTTTCGTTTTGTCGATAACCACAGCAACCTCGTCGCCCACACCGAAGATGCCTTCGGGGTCGAGCCAGAAGGGGCGGCTCTCGAACGTGCGGCTATGGTCGGGCATGGCACATTCCAGCGTGTAGTACGATTTCCACTTTGGATAGAACATACTCGACCGCGGCAAATCGTTCTTTTTTATTCGGGTGATTACTGCAGTGACGGGCTCGGCATGGCTCTCGAGAATCATAATCCGCGGAAATTCGCTGTAGTAGCGTTGGTTCTGCCGCCGGTTACGTGCCCGATACAAGAACGGGATAAAGCCAATGCCCGCAAATGTTCCGCCCATCAGTGCAAAAAAAACTATCGGGAAAATCAGCGAGGAGCGCGTCTGGGCAGTTTGGGGCTCGTTGTCTGTGATGAAGAATTCGTATTTTCTTCCTATACGATAGACGTATGGTTCCTCCACCAGTGAAAAATGTCTGGTGGAATCGTTTTCGTCTTTATAGACGAAAGTGTTACCCTTAAAATAGTCGGAGTCCCATAACGGACCGTACGAAACGACTTCAGCCATTATTCGTTTGGCGCTCATGAAATATTTCACTTTCCCAGGAATAAGGCACAGCATAATTATGAGCATAATTGCTCCCGGAATGCCGAAAATCATGTATATGCAACCTGGTATTTCGTCGTCATCGGTTTCGTTGTATTCTACGTGGTTGGTAAACATGGTTGTATGGTTGTATGCAGAATATTGCGCAATGTTTCGGCCATATCCGATGTTGCTTTTATGTATTTCATATTTTGAAACTCTTAAATTTAAGCACGTTATGATGCTTATTTTTCTAAAGCAATAATAGACAAATACTTTGAAATCAAAAAAAATCTGCGCAAAATCCTTCAATCAGTGTTATCTGCGTTTCTATAACCACATTAATCTTCGTTTTCCCAATTCTCAAAAAAAGGGGCACCAATCGCGCCCCTCTTTCCAATTTAATAACTCTGTGTTCTCCGTCTCTCTCTGCGCCCTCTGCGCTATTTCCTCATTTCCCAATCCTCAATCACCATTAAATCCTTCCCCGCGTCGCCTTTGAAGATGAAATACAGGTCGTGGCGGCCCGAAACAGGTTTCAGCGCGGCCTTGAACTGTTTGAATGTCTGCGAGTCTTTTGTCTTTGCAATGTTCACAGTGCCAAGCAGTTCGCCGTCGGCTGAATCAATGCGGACTTCAATTTTCGCCGCACCCGCCGCCGACGCGCTCACGGTTATCGACTTCGCGCCAGCGCCAAATTCAACATTGCGCAACTTCAGGTGCTCGCCGTTGTCGATGTTGCAAAGGCAGATGTTGCCCTTGCCGTTGACCAGCGTTTTCAGTCCGTAGCCCCACGCCATTGTGGCGGCGGGAACGGTGCGGAACGGGTTGAACTTGTCAATCGGCTCGAGCGTAGCGTCGTGGAAATAAGGCAGTTCCTGAATCGAGCCGTCGGCGTTGTAGTGCATTTCGGCAGCCGAAACCGAGCGGCGCTCGTGGTGCTTGTAGGTTTCAAGGTGCATAAGGTCGTAGTTCAGACCGAAAACAAACGATTTGCCCTTATAGTCGATGATTCCAGGGTGATTGCCGCGGGTGCGCTGCGTGTGGTTCATAATGTGCCCCATATACTTCCACGGGCCTGTCGGGCTGTCGCTCATTGCGTAGCCGATGCCTTCGGGGCAGCACGTCGACGCGAACGCCAGATAGTAGTGTCCGTTGCGTTTGTAGAACCACGGACCTTCTTGATAATCAGGAATTTTATAATCCAACTGCACAATTTTGCCCGAGTACGAAATCATATCCTCGTTCAGTTTTACGTAGTACACATTCGGGTTGCCCCAGTACATATAGGCCTGTCCGTCGTCGTCGATAAACACCGACGGGTCGATGTCGTACCAGTGTTCCTTCTGCCAAACAAGCGGCTGTCCGAGCGGGTCGTGGAACGGTCCGAAGGGTGAGTCGGCCACCAGCACGCCAATGCCGTGACCGTGAATCGGGCAGTACATATACCACTTGCCGTTGCGTTCAACCACGCATTCGGCCCACGCGCCGTTCTTGCCGTCGTAGTACTTGAAATCGTCGAGCGAAGCCACCGCGCCGTGGTCGGTCCAGTTCACCATATCGGTCGATGTATATAACAGCCAATCAAACATTTGGAATCCGTTGGCCGTGTCCTCGTCGTGGGTTGTGTAAAGATAGATGGTGTCGCCGTGAACGTATGGTGCAGGGTCGGCGGTGTATTTGGTCTGTATAATCGGTTGATTTACACTGACATTGAATTTCCACCAATCGAAATCGAAGAGTTCCTTGTCGCCGCCGCGGAAGAGCATATAAAGGTCGTGGATGCCGCTCACCTTGCCGGTGATATTTCCGTGGAAGACAGCATTTTCGGGACCGACCTTGACTTGTGCCACAGGCCGTCCGCCAATGTTATCGACATAAAACTCGATTACGCCAGGATTCTGACAGTTAAGAACCTCAACCGTAGCAAGTTGCGGCTGACGGTCGCCAAAATCGACATTGCTCAACTTAATCCAGTCGCCATTGTGGATTGATGTCACAAAATGACGCTTTCCAGCCCTTCGGTCAACCTTCACGCCCCAAGAGTCCGACATTGTTTCGGCCTGCGTCACGGCATACGGATTGAGCGTTCCGGTGGGTTTCACGCCCGTTTTTGTGAACGGAATGAACGGTATCGAGCCGTCGGCCTGAAACTCGAATTCCTCAATGCAGGTGGCGCGTTTGAATCCGCCGCCGTTAGGCAGAGCGCCGTTGTGGTAGAACATATAGTTGTGCCCCTTGAACTCGATGTTGCCGCCGTGGATGGTGAAACTGTTTTCCGCCTCGTCCATAATGCGTCCGCGGTAGGTCCACGGGCCGTCAATCGATGTTGCGGTTGAGTAGGCCATATGTTCGGGCACGCCGCCGGCGGGGTACGACAGGTAGTAGGTGCCGTTGCGCTTCATAAGCCATGGGCCTTCCTCGTAGCCGGTCATCATTTCTTCCTTGCCCTTGCACCCGTTCATTTTTTTCGATTCGGGACCGAAGCAAGCCGGGTCGGTAAAGCCCGGAATCTCTTTGTATCCGTCAGCAAATGAGACCATATCGTCGTTCAATCTGCCATACCAGCAGCCCTTGTTGCCCCAAATCAGGTAGGCGCTGCCGTCGTCGTCAATAAACACCGATGGGTCGATGAACGAGCACCCGGTGGCAAGCGGCTTGCCGATGGCGTCGGTGTAGGGCCCTTGCGGATTGTCGGCCACAGCCACCGCCAGAGCGTCCTCGCCCTTGTTGGTGTTGCAGCAGACGTACCAGTACCATTTGCCGTTGCGCTCAACCGCCTGCGATGCCCAAGCGCGGTCGCCGTGAGCCGCCCAACTGAATGTTTCAGTCGATACGGGTGTGCCCAGATAGGTCCAGTTCACCATATCGGTGGTGCTGAACAGCAGCCAGTCCTTCATTTTGAAGTATGTGGCGTCGTCTTCGTCGTGGTCCACAAACAGATAGACCGTGTCGCCGTGCACGTAAGGCGCTGGGTCGGGGGTGAAGACGGTTTTGATGACAGGATTTTGCTGCGCTGTGGCGCAAATGGCTGTCGCTAAAAGAGTTGCGGTGGTAAACAAACGGTTCATAAAGTTGTGTTTTAAGTTTTTGTCTGCCAAATATAAGGAAATAAAAGTAAAAAATACTTTTTAGACAAGGAAAAGATGATGGATTTCGATTATATTCAACTTAGGTGCGGAAACCGCATATTTTACCCCAGTTTCCGCACCTGAGTTTGATATTCTGTTTGCTTTTTGTAAAAATTGTAAATTCTATTATTTCTGCATTTTACGCACTAATTGGTCGGTTTTTCGGGCCGTCAAATCAACTTCCGATTTTACAAGTTCGGGAATGTTGTACGAGAAGAACAGTTTCTGATAGTATTCCTGCGGATTTTGCTGAGGCAAAAGCATTGGTTTTGAGAATGTTCCGTCGGTGTTGAGGTGGGCAAAGTAGGGGCGTGTGTAGAGCCCGTTGCCGCGGCGCGAACTTAAGACAACCCACCGAGAGTTGCTCGACCACGAGTGGTAACTTTCAGTGTATGTGCTGTTTATGTTGTCGGTGCAGACGCTGTCGCCAGTCGTCAGGTCAATCATTTTCAGGTCGGCTTCGTTGTGCCATATTGAGAAGTTGCCATAGTCCGACAGGGTAAAAAGCAAGAACCGTCCGTCGGGTGAAATGCGTGGAAATGAGGCACTTTTGCCCATTGCGGCGGCGTTTACTACAGTGTCCACCGTTGTGCCAAATTCTTTCTTTTCAGCGTCGAAACCGATTCTGCAAATACTGTAATGGGCGTTTTTGTAGTTCCATTTCACCGAGTCGAATGCTTGTGAGGTGCAGAAATACAACCATTTACCATCGGGAGAGAAGCAAGGAAATGTCTCGAAAGCGTTGGTGGTGCAGGTTAGAGGCGAACTGATAATAGCCTTGTTTTCAAGGTCGAAGACTATGACGTCGGAAACATCGTCGAAAACCTCGATAATGTTCGGGTCGGCGGTGTGGAAATCCTGATATATCTTGTTGAGTGAGAATGCAATAAACCGCCCCGACGGGTGCCAGTAGGGGTAGGTTGGGTTGGCGGCGAATTTGCTGAAGTCGCCTTCAACTTTGCCAATGATGTTGTCGCTGAATACGTAAGTGCCTGCCATATTGACTCTTACGTGTAGCATCATTTGGTCGGGATTGTTGGTGCAGAATGAGTGGCAGTTGACGCAATTGCCTTTGCCATAGCGGTTTTCGTAGATTGCCCGCTCGTTGTATGTTTCCAAATCGCGTTGATAGATTCCCATTCGGTTCCAAATCTCGTAGCCAGGCGGTATTAGTCTGTAAACTAAAGTTTTGTCGATTGAGTCGGACGACACTTCAACGTTGAAAGGTTTGTAAGCCAGCCATTTGCCGTCGGTTTTGCCGCAAGGCGTGAAAGTGAGCGTTTTGCCGCCTTTGTCAGCCAAAAAGTTGTGCCATTTGTCAATGTCTATTTTTGTGCAATTGTTTGAAACTTCGGCTGTTAGCGTGTCGCTGTTGCACGAAATCAGAATTGCATCGATTTTTACGGAGTCGGTTATTGCAAAGTTTATCGGGGCAATGTTGCAAGGAATGGTAACGCCTTTGTAGTCAGGGTAAATATTGAGTTCAATGTTGGTTTGCGTAGCGTTCTCAACTTTTGTTGAGCACGCTGCCAACATAATGATTGACAATATGATAATTGCACTTTGTTTCATTTTCGCCCTAAAGTTTTATTCAGGTATGCAATGTAGTACCAGTAAGTTCTGTGGAAATTGTTGATTTCCTGACCTTTCCGTAGCATTTCAAACTCTTTTATCACATTCTCGCTAACACCAAATTGGCGGCACTCGTCCGTTGAGAACATTATGGTGCAGGCCTCTTGAACGCGGCGGTGCAGTGGTTCGCCTTTGTGGTCATCGAGGTAGGAGAGAATCCTTTTTTTGTCGGCCGACAGCAGAATATATGTAATGTGAAATTGTTGTGCCACAGTGTTTTGCGGATTGGCTTTAACAATCTCGCGATAGTCGCTCGCAAAGCCGTCAATCTCGCAGAAAGTGCTGTTTTCTGGCAGTTTGGTAATGTTTGTGTCGGCAAGTGCGGTTGCGGCTTTCTGTTTGTAAAACAATGTTTTGCCAAGTACATCGGCATATTTTTGGCTAACCTTATCGGCACTAAACGATTTGTTTATGGAAATCAGTCGCAAAAAGTCGTGAGGCTCAACACCATCAGGAGTTATCAGAGCGCTGTTGAAGGCCGCCTGACGGGCTTCTGCCACGTGTCCGCTTAAAAAGAATGAGAGACTTTCGAGGTGGAAGGTCTCGTTTCTGACTGTGCGTGAATTGTTTTGCTGTGTTGGCAGTTGCTGATTGAACTCGAACATTCGGTTGAGCAGTTGCCCCTGCATTGCAAGCGCCAGATTGGTGTAACTTATAAAGTTGGTTTTCACATTGTTATGCGAGTTCAACTTTATAATCTTGTCCCAGCGGCAATTGTCAGCTAAATAGCTCTCGTGCTGCAATTTATACGTTTTCTTGTCGTGTATTTGGTTCAATGCAAAGCCGAAAACAACAATTGTGAGAATATGTGCAATGTGGTCAAAGCGTTGATTATGAATGAAATTTGAAGTTGCGATTACTGTAGGCACTGACAGCCAGGCGCAAGTTGCAATCAGGCCCGAAGTTGGCCAGTTGTAGTATTGCATTGGCAGTATGGCTTCGGCAAACGAAACGTATGATTCCGTAAGGTAAAATACAAATCCACAAGCAAATACGGTGGCAATCGCGGCAAGTCCGTTTATCGGTTTCCGCTTTTGCAGAATGTTGGTAGTTAAGACAATAACAGCAAACAACAGCGCCACCGAGCCTGCGGCAAGGTATAAAAGTATGGTGCATAGCACTGTTGCGGCAAGGCTGAACTTTTGGTGCTGACAGATAAATTGTTGATATAAAACGCTAACAATCAAACAAATGATAAACGCTGTGTGGCCGCGCAAACTGTATAATGGCTCTTCGACGCACAACATCAAAAATCCAATCGGAATCAGCAGCAGACCATTCTGCTTTTCTTTCCATATCGAGTTTGAAATCAGCAGTTTAATGCAAATAAATGCAGCTGCGTACATTATTGCGACCACAATTGTCCCCAATATCGGAAACTTGAAAAATTGCGTCAGAAACGAGGTGATTATCAGATTGATACCACCAGGTGCTATCAGGTTTTGCAGAAACCAATCAGCATCGAACAAAAACAAATGGTCCGACTCGAAGGTGTAGAGTTTGAATCGCTGCAGCGCAAACGTAACAAACCAAAACAGCACCGTTGCCAGTGCTATTTTGCTTAAAATCATATGTTTGCTGTTGGCAATCACTCGGTTATATCTTTACCGAAATCTCCTTGCCATTGTATTGAACATCAGTCGATTTGCCATTGTCGGCGCGGACAACTTTGAATGTGCGGTTCTGCAACATCCCGCTGAACGAACCTTCGCGATTGTTGATAATCAACGTGTTACTCTTGTTGTTCCAAGCAAACTTTATAATCGAGAACTCGCCTTTTTCGTAATTGTAATTGTCGCCTTCGTCTTCGTAAAGTTCAAAGGTACAATCCTTTCCAGGGTAGATTTTGATAGTGAGTGTGTCGAAACGTTGCTCTACGGTGTTTTGAGCCGTTTGGGCAAACGGAATAATGCTGCCCGCTTTTACGAAAAACGGCGTCTGCGAGATTGTGGTTTCTACTTTTACGGTTTGTCCACCAGTGTAGAGTTTGTTGTCCCAGAAATAGTACCAGTTGTCGCCTTTTGGCAGGTATTTATCGGCGGTTTTCTTTACAGAAAAATCTACTGAAGGATAAGATTTTGCGTTGCCAGTTTCTTGTTTGTCCCAACCAGTCATCTCATCAATTTTGATAATCTTTTCCTCAGTGTATTGCGGCGAAACCACAGGGGCGGCAAGTATTGATTTTCCAAACATAAATTCATCGGCAAGTGTCTGTGTTTTAGCGTCGTTGGGGTAATAAGCAAAGAGCGGCATCATATAACTTGCATCGTTTTTGGTAACCTGCCAAGCCAGCGAATAGATATAAGGAATCAGCGTGTAACGGAGGTTGATTGTGGATTCTATGGCGTTGTAGATTGGTTCGCCTTTTGAGCCAAACTGATAAATCTCGCGGGGAGTGTCGGCACCGTGCGAACGGAACACAGGATTGAACAATCCGTACTGCATCCATCGCACGTAAAGTTCCTGAAATTGAGGATTTTTTGCGCCCGACGCTGCGCCAAGCACATTGTACGAACCCGAGAAAAATCCGCCAATGTCGGTATTGAAATTCGGGTTGCCAGTGAGCGTAAAGTTCAGTCCTGCAGGAATTTGCTTGCGAAGCATATCCCACGACGAGGCCACGTCGCCGCTCCACATATTTGAGCCGTAGCGTTGCTGACCTGCATACGACGAGCGTGTCATTATGAAAACTCGCTGTTTTTCAGATACTTTGCGCTGATTTTCGTAAATTCCGCTGACCGTAGCCAAGGGGAACGCGTTGCGCATTTTGCGGAATGAGCCGAACCCTGTCGGGAACTCGTAATCATCGTCGGTGGGATAGAAACAGTCGGGGTCGGTAGAATCCATCCACCAGGCATCGATACCGTAATCGTGTAATTTTTTGAGGTATTTCCAGTAAATGTCTTTTGACTTTTTTGGGAACGGATTGTAAACCTTAACGCCTGACGGATAATCCATTACGGGCGGCCAAATGTGCGAGATTCCGCTCTGAGGCCAAGTGCCGAAGGTGAAGAGAAGGTTGTCTTGTGCTAACTCCTTGAATTGCATTGTCATAGGTCCGAAACTTGCCCAAATGGAAATCATAATATGGGCGTTCATATCGTGGATTCGCTTAATCATTCCCTTACCATCGGGGAAACTCTCTGATAGAAAGTCCATTGCGTTCCACAGATAATTGTTGCCCCAATATTGCCAATCTTGAATAATGCCGTCGAGAGGCACGCCAAGAGAGCGGTATTTTTCCACCACGCCAATAATCTCGTCTTGCGTTTTGTAGCGTTCTTTGCTCTGCCAATAGCCAAAAGTCCAGAGCGGAAACATCGGCACTTTGCCCGAAAGTTGGCGCATAAGAGCAATTACGCCGTCGGGATTGCCGCCGTACATAAAATAATAGTCAATAACGTCGCCAGCCTCGCCTTCAAGGGTCATAATGGAATTTTGCTCGGAGTATTTTCCGCGCGAATAGTTTTCCCAATAGATTCCCCAGCCTTTTATCGACTGTATAACATTCTGAAAATCTTCAAGATTGCTCTGTTCCAGAATTGTTTCGGTGTTGTTGCGTTCGAGTTTGCCGTTTTGGATTGTACCCACGCCGTAAACTTTCTCATTTGCAGCAAGTTTGAACGATTGCGAAATCTTAAAACAGCCTTTGTCGGTGCCTGTGGTTATTGGCGAAAATGTGCTCGAATTTTCTTCCAAAAGTTTTGTGCCCTTGGCCAAAGCAAACGTCACTTTGCCGTTTTTATCAACTGTAACTTTCAGTTTGTCAGACGCATAAGTGGTTGCGCCGCCCGACGCTGATTTTTTCACGTTCACATTCTGCGGTTCAAGGGTTACCACAAGACTCGGTTGAGCGCCAAGCGAGTTGGTAGGTGTTTTTGTAACTCGCACAATGTCAGGTGTGTAGAATTGTACGTTAATGTTCACGTCGCCCGAATTGCCATTGGTGGCGGGCTGTTGCGCGCAGAGTGCAGCGGGAATGGCAAGCGCCAGAAGCAGAAGTTGTGGTTTCATTATGGAATGTTTTAAAGTTTTCGATACCACAATTTTAACTATAATGAAATTAAAAGTCAAATAAAAGTCAAATTTACTTTTACCTTTTTATTCTTCTGTTGAATGTAATTTGTTGGTTGTCAAATAAATGAATGTTGATTTTTTACTTTTTGTAAAAATTCATTTCGTCAATATATTCCCACGCCTTTTCGGGCACAAAGAAACGCACGTCTTTGCCATTGGCGATGCTTTTGCGGATGCAACTCGACG
>JAEEPS010000103.1 GCA_016284875.1 Salinivirgaceae bacterium
TGCGGCGAGTTGGCGTACGAGCGTTGCGCCACTTCATTGCTTTTGTCCCAGAAGGGGCCGCCAATGTCGTGATTTTCAAACCACATCTCTTCGGTTTCAAGATATTGCTGCTCAAAGTTGAACATTCCGTCGTGGGCAATGAAGGCCTTGAAGCGCTTCTCGTGGTGGCCCGCAATCCAGTAAACCGAATAGCCGCCGAAACTTGCGCCCACGCAGCCCAAATGGTCGGTGTCAACCCACGGCTCGCGGCTGTAGGTGTCGATAGCCGTGAAATAATCCTTCATACACAGGCCGCCGTAGTCGCCGCTAATCTCTTCGAGCCACTCGCTGCCGAAGCCATATAAGCCGCGGCGGTTGGGCGCCACAATAATATAATCGTTGGCGGCCATTATCTGGAAATTCCATCGATAACTCCAGAACTGACTGACAGGACTTTGCGGACCGCCTTCGCAGTAGAGCAGCGTGGGGTATTTCTTTTTCGGGTCGAATTTTGGCGGATAGATAACCCACACGTGCATCTGCTGACCATCGACAGTGGGCATCCAACGCTCCTCAACGCGGCCAAAGTCCATCTGGTCGAGTAGCGGCTTGTTCTCGAATGTTATCTGCTGCTGGCTTCCGCCGACGGGGTCAACCACGTAAATGTCGTTTGGCGCGCTCATCGAGTGGCGAACGGCCACCAGTTTGTCGCCTGCCACGGCAACCGATTCGTAGTCGTGCTGGCCTGTGGTTATCTGTTTGAACATCTTCGATTTAATGTCGGCATTGTAGATTTGGATAGTGCCGTGCTGACAACTAATCAGGTAAATGCTGCGGCCGTCGGCGTTCCAGGCAAACTGCTCCACGCTCTGGTCCCAGCCTTCGCTTACATCGGTGCGCTGGCCTGTGGCTAACTCAATGACCATCAGGCGGTTCTTGTCCGACTCGCAGCCGTCGCGCTCCATACTCTGGAAGGCCATCAGCGTGCCGTCGGGCGAGAAAGCGGGGTTAATGTCGTAGCCCATCATTCCTTCGGTCAGATTCTTGACAGTCTTGCCTACGGCAATGTCGTAAAGATAAATATCTGAATTTGTTGATATTGCGTACTCAAGGCCTGTCTTTTTACGGCAGGTGTAGGCAATGGTCTTGCTGTCGGGCGAGAAGGCAATCTGCTCCACGCCGCCGAACGGCTTCATCGGGCACTCGTAAGGTTCGCCTTCAAGAATATCGCGCTCGTTGGTGGTCTTAACTCCGTCGTAATCAACCAGGAACGGGTGCGGAACGGTCTCAACCCACTCGTCCCAGTGTTTGAACATCAGGTCGTCGATTATCCGCCCCGACGATTTCGGAAGGTCAGGATAGACATCGACCGTGCGCTGGCCGTATTTGACGTCGGCAATGAAAAGGATTTTCGAGTCGTCGGGCGCGTAAAGGAAGTCCGACACGCCGCCTTCGTGATTGGTAATCTGCGTGCGGTTGGTGCCGTCGGGGTTCATCTCCCAAACCTGCATCTGTCCGCTCTCCGACGAAAGGAAAGCCACTCGGCTGCCGCCCTTGACCCATTTGGCGCCATACTCGCTCTTGGCCGAAAGGGTTATCTGCTTGTTGTCGGTGCCGTCGGTGTTGACAACGAAAATCTCGCGGTTGCTCTTGTTCTGCTCAACGCTGTAGTAGGTGACGCCGTAGAGCACCCGAGTGCCATCGGGACTCACCTGCGCGTCGGCAAGGCGTCCAAGTGCCCACAAGGCCTCGGGCGACATCCGTCGGTTCTCGATTTTCAGTTGGCTGCGGCCGATAATCGGTCCGTCGCCCGTGCTGCACGCTGCGGCAGTTGCTGCTAATGCCATAATTGCTAATGATTTGATGTTCATAGACTTACAATTTCTAAATAATAGTCTGCAAGTTACTTTTTTATTTTTATATTTGAATAAAATAGGCATTGTTTTATGGCAGATAAAATCAAATATCGCTATGCTCTCGACGAACAAGGCCGAACTGTATGCATTGATGATGTTTCCGAGAATGACAAAAAGTTGCACACGTATTATTGTATAGGTTGTGGCGCAACAATGATTGCCAGAACTGGGAAAATAAAAAAATGGCACTTTGCCCATAAAGGGACAGAAGAACACTGTAATCCTGAAACTTATTTGCACAAATTAGCAAAACATCTTGTCAAAGAGAAATTTGATAATTCTGATTCTTTTGAAATTAGTTATTATCAAGATGTCAGATGTTCACGTTTGGAAACTTGTTCTTTTAAAGAATTCGGATGCCATCGCACAATGCTTAAAACATATGATTTAAAAAAATATTATGATATATGTGTTGAAGAACAACCAATTGGTAATTTTATTGCAGACTTACTGCTCACAAACTCTAAAAATCCTTCTTTAACACCAATTTTGTTAGAAATACAAGTTACACACGAATGTGAGGAAGGGAAAAAAGAATCAGGATTACACATTATTGAAATACCTGTTCAAGACGAAAAAGGGATTAAAGATTTATTAAAAAAAGAATTAAGAGAGAATGATGCAAAGGATGAAAATAAGTTGGGATTTGTCAAATTTTACGGTTTTCAGAGAAAATCAAAAGAGACAATGTCTCTTGGTTGTAACGACTACATAAAAAGATTCTATTTATATAGAGATGGTAGTTCTGATATAGAACAAATTCAATGTAATTGTTCTTCACATAAGATATATGGTAGCGATGTATTTGAAGTATGCCTTGAAGAGAGATATGATTCTTTCGCATATTATTACGGTTTCTTATTTGCAAAACAGTATGGAATAATTAAAGAAGCCTGTTATTTTTGTAAATATTATGATAAAAAAATGGAAAAAGGGGTTTTCTGCGATGAGCATTATTGTCATTTATACAAAAAATACGGAACGCCCCAGAACCCGAATCAGATATATGCTCAACAATGTAAATACTTCCGTAAAGACAATGAATTTATTGAAACAATGCAATCTATCATACCTAAACACACTATTCCAACGGAAGACGATATGGACTTTTATAATTATAAACAGTAGGTATAAAAACTATAATCAGCAATATCCGTTCAAAAGAATAATTAGTAGTGCTCCGTCCATCTTCTTCATTCTTTTTAAGCACGCCATTTTCAACCAAATACCGAATATCGTTCAGTTCTGTATCGTTTAAGCAATTCACCGATTATCCTAAATTTGCTTTTATTTTTGCAATTATGAATCGCGCCGCATTATTCATTGTGCTGATAATCAGTTTGTTTGGAACATCCGTTTCAAACGCTCAAAATCTTGATTTCAGAAAATCGTATGTCGACAACAGCACCATCCAAAAAGTTCAAGCAAGAATCAACCAAAGAATCAAACTTGGCGAATTGCGGTATTTACTCTCAAAATCAACGGAAAACGACGAAAGCGGGCATCAGAAAGTTACGCAGATAAAAGACAGTTCTTACATCCGTCTTTTGTCGGGCACGCAATGGCTTCTACGCGAGACACCTCAAAAACCTCTTTTTTTCCAATTTAGAGTCCTGATTAACAGCAAGAAAGAATCGGTTGCAAACTACTACAACTTTGTTCTATTCTGCCGATATTATAAAGAAAACGGCGATTTGAATTATGACGGAATCGATTATATATCAATGGATAAGGAGTTTGTTTCGGACACTGGGGAAAGATTTCCAATGAATTACAAAATTTGTTTTTCATCAGATGGAAGCCCTTCAATTTATTGAAATATAGCACAATCCTCACTTCTTCCATTTTTTTGCCTTTTGCGCAAGATATATGGCCGCCGCACGCTATATTTGTGCTTTATTTTTACCGATATGAAACGCATTTTTACTTTTATTCTGCTGACGGCTGGCTTGAGCGCCGCAGCGCAACCTGCCAAATGGAACAGCAAAACGTTCTTCACTGCAATGAGTTACAATGTTGAGAATCTGTTCGATACGCTCGACACTGCTGGCAAGGACGATGTGGAGTTCACTCCCAATGGCAAGAAAAAATGGACATCGGAACGCTATCACACCAAGTTGAATCATTTGGCCGAGGTGATTGCCGCTGTCAATCCTGACAAGAGCCAATTTCCTGATATTGTGGGTATTATTGAGGCCGAAAACATTGAAGTGCTTAAAGATTTGGCGTCACAGGAAGCCATCAAGGCGGCTGGTTACGAGTGCATTCTCGAGGAAGGCACCGACAACCGCGGCATCGACTGCGGACTGCTGTATAACCCAAAGACATTCAAATATTTATCGCACCGCGCCATTCGCGTCAAACTACGCCCGTCGGGACAGACAACCCGCGACATTCTGTATGTGAAGGGAATGGTCGATAAAGAGACTCTGCACATCTTTGTAAATCACTGGCCGTCAAGGGTTGGCGGCAAGCAACAGACCGAAAACAAACGCACCCAGTGCGCCGACCGTCTGAAGGAAATCACCGACTCGCTCATCAAAGCCGAACCGCAATGCAACATATTGATAATGGGCGACTTGAACGACGAACCAACCGACGAGAGCGTCTATGAGATTCTGCAAGCCAAAGAGCCGAGCCAGTACAGCCGTCTGAACAACATTATGTATGTGCTGCAGAACAAAAACAAGGGCCAATTCGGAAGCGGAACTTACTATTACAAAGGCGAATACTCGATGCTCGACAATCTGATTGTCAGCAATCCGCTGCTAACCCGCACCAAAGGTTTCCGCTTGTATGAGAACACTGGCTACATCTTTGCGCCCGATTTCATCAGTTTCAAGGAAAGCAACGGTGACATCGCACCATCGCGCTCGTATTCAGGCAAATACTACGGCGGCTACAGCGACCACTATCCTGTTTATATGATTTTCTATAAGAAGTAGTGAAGGTTTAGAAAGTTGAGAAGGTTTAACAAGTTGAACAGGGTTAAACGCTTCGCTGTTGAATCCTTCAATCCTTCAGTTAATCTATTAATCAGTCAATCAGTTAATCAATAAATGCGTCTCGAGATTAACTCGCCATTCAAGCCTACGGGCGACCAACCGCAAGCCATCAAGCAACTTGTGGACGGCCTGAACTGTGGCCAACAGTATCAGACACTGCTGGGCGTGACGGGTTCGGGCAAGACGTTCACCATTGCCAATATGCTTGAACAGGCACAGCGTCCCGCGCTCATCTTGAGCCATAACAAGACGCTTGCTGCCCAACTCTACAGCGAGTTTAAAGAGTTTTTCCCGAACAATGCGGTCGAATATTTCGTCTCGTACTACGACTACTATCAGCCCGAAGCCTACATCCCCGTGACGGACACCTACATTGAGAAGGATTTAAGCATCAACGACGAGATTGAGAAACTGCGTCTGCACACCACGTCGTCGCTGCTGTCGGGCCGCCGCGACGTTATTGTGGTATCGTCCGTCTCGTGCCTTTACGGCATCGGCAACCCCGACGATTTCTACAGCAACAGCATCAGCGTGAAGGTGGGCGAAAATGTTGGCCGAAACCAACTGCTGCGCCGCCTGGTTGACGCTCTCTACTCGCGCAACGAAGTGGATTTCAGCCGCGGCACGTTCCGCGTGAAGGGCGATACGGTTGACGTTTATCTGGCCTACGGCGATTCGGCCTACCGCCTAATGTTTTGGGGCGACGAGATTGACCAAATCGAAGTTTTCGACCCGCTGAACGGCAGCGTCATCGACCGCCCCGAACAGGTTTCTATCTACCCCGCCAACATCTTCGTGACAACGCAAAGCCGCATCCAGCAGGCCATCCGAATGATTCAGGACGACCTTGTGGCGCAGGTTGAGTATTTCAAGAGCATCGGCAAGCACCTTGAAGCCAAGCGGCTCGACGAGCGCGTGAACTACGACCTTGAAATGATACGCGAATTGGGGCACTGCCCAGGAATTGAGAACTATTCGCGCTATTTCGACGGGCGCGCGGCGGGCACTCGGCCGTTCTGTCTGCTCGATTATTTCCCGAAGGATTTCATCACGGTCATCGACGAAAGTCACGTCACCGTGCCGCAGATTCACGCAATGTTCGGCGGCGACCGCTCGCGCAAGGAAAACCTTGTGGAATACGGATTCCGCCTGCCTGCCGCGCTCGACAACCGTCCGCTCAAGTTCGACGAGTTTGAAGCGCTGACGGGCCAGACCGTGTATGTGAGCGCCACGCCCGCCGACTACGAACTAATGAAATGCGGCGGCGTGATTGTTGACCAGGTGATTCGCCCGACAGGCCTGCTCGACCCGCCGATTGACGTGCGTCCGAGCCTGAATCAGATTGACGACCTTGTGGCCGAAATCAACAAGCGGGCCACCAAAGACGAGCGCGTGCTTGTGACGACGCTCACCAAGCGTATGGCCGAAGAGTTGCAGAAATACCTGACCCGTATGGGGATACGGTCGAATTACATCCACAGCGACGTGGACACGCTTGAGCGCGTGAAGATTCTGGACGACCTGCGCAACGGCCTTTTCGACGTGCTTGTGGGTGTGAACCTGCTGCGCGAAGGTTTGGACCTGCCCGAAGTGTCGCTCGTGGCCATTTTGGACGCCGACAAGGAAGGGTTCCTGCGCAACGAGCGCTCGCTGACGCAGACCGCAGGCCGCGCCGCCCGCAATGTGAATGGCCTTGTGATTATGTATGCCGACCAAATAACGGACTCAATGCAGCGCACCATCGACGAGACCAACCGCCGCCGCGAGAAGCAGTTGCGCTACAATGAAGAGCACGGCATCACCCCGACGCAGATTGTCAAGGCCAAACGCCGCACCGTGGGCACCGACGAGACCGCCGCCGCGCAGTATTACGTCGAGCCCGAGAAGGTGAACCTTGCCGCCGAGCCCGTTGTGGCCTATATGAGCCGCGAAGCCCTGCTGAAGGCCATCGACAAGACCAAGAAGCAAATGGAACGCGCCGCCGACAAACTCGACTTTATGGAAGCCGCCCGCCTGCGCGACGAAATGTTTGAGTTGCAGAAGGTGCTGGCGGAAAAGTTTAAGGGGTGAATGAAAAAAGGCCATCCCGAAGGACAGCCTTTATAATCATTTATCTGAATATCAGCCTATTTTGCTCTTTTAACAAATTTCTCTGTCCAAGTATTACCGTCAGAATCAGTGACAACTACCATATAAACGCCACTGTTCCAGTTTGATATGTCGATGCTCTCGAATTCTGAAACAAAATCATTTGAGAAAACCTCAATGCCATACGATGTATAAACCGAAATCTTTCCTTTACCAGCAGCGCAAGCCTGAACACTGATATTCAGCACATCAACGGCAGGATTTGGATAGATGGCAACAGTTTCTTCGGCTTGAACATCTCCAACAGCCGTTGTTCCAACGGTCAGTTCGCAGGTTACAATGCTGTCGCAGCCGTTAGCCGCCTCGGCCTCAAAAACAAGCGTCTGGCTCTTGGTGTAGGTCTTACCGTCAACCGGCCATGTGTACGACGATTCAACCGTTACAGGGTCGAGTTCAGTCTCCACACTATTGATGATAGTCAGATTGATAACCGACACTTTCTTCTGGTCGTTGACAAGCACCGATGTACTTGACAGTTTGCGGCTCGAATGGTATGTTTTCCCATTCCATGAATATTTGTCACAAGACGTAACATCTTTTTCCTCCGTAATATCAGGCAGTTCGTTCACCGTCATGCCAGCACTGCGCATCCACTGTTTTGCGTAGCGTTTACCCAAAATGCGGTATGAATCATCGGTAAAATGCAGATTGTCCTGCTTTCCTTTCAAATCTTTAGCCGAAACCACGTAGGCATTTTTTACAACTTCAGGCACTTTAGCCACAACATTGTTGTGCGAACCGCAAGCACCGCCAACTTCCGATGTAACCACCTCGCCAACAAGCAACGGCACATCTTCGGCCTTCAGATTCAGTTGGCTGATAAGGCTGTCGTAGATGGCGGCAACTCGTCCAGGCCAAGTCTGCTGTCCGTTGTTGGTCTCACCCTGATGAAGCAGAATGCCTTTAATAACACCCGCTTTTTGCGCCTCTCTGGCGGCTGAAACCAAACGCTCATAAGGACGGCCACCATAAGCGGCAATCATTCCCTGCATCCAGTCGGCTGCTGTTTCCTTATATTTAAGATCGGCATCGTTGACAGTCTCGAATAACTGAATGTCGCAACCCGCAACAGCCACATCAACCACGCCAATGCGGATGTTCGGGTTGTGCGGTGCAAGCGAGTCGATGAGCAGACGTCCGAAATAATCGACAGGCCCCAACCCCACTCCGCACCTTGCAAGCGGCGGCACAGCCTTGCGCCACGAGTAAAGTTCGCCATCGCAATCGGTGGTACGCATGGCAAGAAAACGCTCGTCGACATTGCGGTCAGCATCGCTTATCGAGCCTTGTCCCTCCATATTCGACTGACCGAAACAAAGAAAAATGTAGAAATTGGAATCAACCACAGCCGGTTCCTGCGCATTGGCGCCAACTGCAAGCAGCATTGCCGCGCTCAATAAATAATGTTTGATTTTCATATACTTATCAAATTTAAAATAAAGAAATCGATAATAAATAAAGACGCTAATCTGATAATCTTTTTGACATGCAAAAGCCATTAGCAACCTTGGATTTTGAAATCATACAAATAAAAAAATCTGCCAGCGGGAACTGACAGACACAAATATTTTAACTATGAAATCAAAGTGCGAAAAATTTGAACGGAAGGTCGACCAAATCGCGGAAATATTCACCCTGGTCGAGCATATCCTCATCATCTTTCTGATAGTACCACCTAATTTCAACATCAATTCCGCTGCTGTAAAGCACATTCATGCGTTTGATGATGCTGAAGAACATTTTTGATGAAGCGGTGTTGTAATACTTCATTTTGAATGACAGAGTTGTTTTTGGTGCAGGATTTTTTGAATACTCTTCAATCCACTCAAGCACCTTCCCGTAAAGTAGTGTGGCATTTTCTGGAAGAGACTGCCCCGCAATCAGCAATTCGCCCTTTTCTGCTGAAAACTGCAAATCAGGCTTTTGCTTGGTTGGTGTTATAATCAAATCGTTCATGACAAACCATACATATTTTTCTCAAAAATAGAAACTAAAATTTAACTAAACCAAAAATGCCGAATAATTTTCAACAGAATTATACACATTTGCCTGCAGACGGCATCCACAGCCGTTTCGGGTGCACCTGGCATACAGGAATTACGTATTACACTAAAAAAGCCGCACCCCCTACCTTGCTTGAATAAAAAGGTTACCTTTGCGGCGTTTTTTAGAACAATTATCTACATATTTTATTATGAGAAAGCACATCTTTAACGCAGGACCATGTAAGTTGTCCGACATGACTTTGCAGAACACTGCCAAAGCCGTTCTTGAACTTGACAATTGCGGACAATCTATTTTGGAAGTATCACACCGCTCAAAAGATTTTCAGGCTGTAATCGACGAGGCCGACGCCTTGTTCCACGAGGTTATGAACATCCCGGCAAACTACCACGTTTTGTTCCTTGGTGGCGGTGCAAGTACCCAATTCGCTATGCTGCCTTTCAACTTCTTGAAAACAAAGGCCGCATACGTTGACACCGGCACCTGGTCATCCAAAGCAATTAAAGAAGCAAAACTGTTCGGTGAGGTTGAGATTATCGCATCGTCAGAGGCTGCAAACCATACCTACTACCCGAAACCGGGCTCATACACTATCCCGACTGATGTTGATTATCTGCATATCACAACCAACAACACTATCCGCGGAACAGAGATTCTGACCGACATCGACTCGCCGGTTCCATTGTTCGCCGATATGTCGTCGGATATTTTGAGCCGCCCTGTTGACGTTAGCAAATACGCTGTAATCTACGCTGGCGCACAAAAGAACGTCGGCCCTGCAGGATGTACGGTTGTTATTATCCGCGACGATATGCTCGACCGCGTGGTTGCCGACCGCGCCATTCCGTCGATGCTGCGCTACGACATCCATATGAAGAACGGCTCAATGTACAACACACCGCCGTGCATCAACATCTTCGCCATCCGCGAGACTTTGAAATGGATTAAATCGGTCGGCGGTCTTGAGGCTATGGAAAAACTCGCCATCGAGCGCGCAAACATTGTTTACGCTGAGATTGAGCGCAACTCGCTGTTCACTTCGCCTGTTCAGAAAGACTCGCGTTCGCGAATGAACATTCCGTTCGTCTGGACTCCGGGCAACGAGCAGTATCAGGATGCCTTTATGGATTTCGCAAAGAAATGCAACATTGTCGGCATCAAAGGTCACCGCTCGGTTGGCGGATTCCGCGCTTCGTGCTACAACGCTTGCACAGTAGAGGATTGCCAGGCTTTGGTTAATTGTATGGCCGAATTTGAAAAACAAGTTAAAAAGTAAGAGATGAAAACAATATTAGTTGCAACAGAGAAACCTTTTGCAAAACAGGCTGTTGACGGCATTAAAGAGATTGTCGAGAAATCGGGCAACAAATTCAAACTGCTCGAGAACTACACCGACAAACAGCAACTGCTTGATGCTGTGGCTGATGCCGATGCAATAATCATCCGCAGCGACAAAGTTACCGACGAGGTGATGGCCGCTGGAAAAAATCTGAAGATTGTTGTCCGCGCAGGCGCAGGTTACGACAACGTTGACCTTGAGGCTGCCACAAAACGCGGCATTGTTGTAATGAACACTCCTGGCCAGAACTCAAACGCCGTGGCTGAACTCGTGTTTGGTCTGCTTGTGTTTGCCGTTCGTAACTTCTACAATGGCAAGTCGGGTACCGAACTGAAAGGCAAGAAACTTGGTATTCTGGCCTTCGGTCAGGTTGGCCGCAATGTTGCCCGCGTGGCTAAAGGCTTCGATATGGACGTTTACGCCTACGACGCTTTCTGCCCGAAAGAAGTGATTGAGGCCGCTGGCGTTAAAGCCGTTGACAATCAGGACGCTTTGTTCGAGCAGTGCGACATTGTGTCGCTTCACATTCCTGCAACGCCTGAGACCAAACAGAGCATCAACTACGCTCTTGTGAGCAAGATGAAGAAAGGCGGCATTGTTATCAACACTGCCCGCAAAGAGGTCATCAACGAGGCTGAACTCATCAAACTGATGGAAGAGCGCCAGGATTTGAAATACATCACCGACATTGCTCCTGATGCCGATGCCGATTTCAAAGCAAAATTCGAGGGCCGCTACTTTGCAACCCCGAAAAAGATGGGCGCACAGACCGCCGAGGCCAACATCAACGCTGGCTTGGCCGCTGCCAATCAGATTGTCGATTTCTTCGCCACTGGCAACAAGAAATTCCAGGTGAACAAGTAATTCGTTTCAAACCGATACAGAAAAAGGCTGCTCGTTTGAGTGGCCTTTTTTGTTGGTGCTGGGTTTTGTTTCGCACAGATGACGCAGATAACACTGATTTATTAGTAAGGTAACGGCATTGTCATTTATCAATTTCCTTCCACCACCCCAATCTCCTCAGCCGTTAGGCCGTAGAGCGCGTACACCATTTGGTCAATCTCACGGTCGGTGGTGGCGATTTCGGTTTTGAGTGCCTGACATTCAGCCTGATAAGCGTTGAAATAGTCTTCCAATTCG
>JAEEPS010000104.1 GCA_016284875.1 Salinivirgaceae bacterium
CAAGAATTTAGGCGACGCATCGCTCAATCTGCTCGTTATCAACGCTTTTGTGCCGTTTATGTTCCACTACGGAAAGAGCATCGGCAAGACCGAACTCACCGACCGCGCCCTGCAGTGGCTCGAAGACGTGCCCGCCGAGCGCAACACCATTATCAGCCAGTGGGAAAAGTTCGGAATCGAAGCCAAATGCGCGCTCGAGAGCCAGGCGCTCATTGAGTTGGCCAACTGCTACTGCCAGAAAAAACAGTGCCTGAAATGCCGAGTGGGGCGGCAGGTGATGGTTGTTCAGTCAACCGATGGTTTGAGCAAATAACTGAAATCCAGCGGAATACGCATTTCTGCGGCGCATCCGCGCGGCTCGCCGTCAACCCTGCCTTTTGCCGAATAACTTATCGCGATTTTTTGGTCGTTGATGGCGTTCAAACGAGTAATCAACTCGTTGAGTACCTTTACGTTATGCGGTTGGTCGGCATCGGTTTTGGGGTTGCGGAAAAGTCCGTCGTCAGCCACGGTCACCACCAGCGTGTTGTTGTTCTTGTCTTCGTCGATGGTCAGGGCAATGTGGCCAGGTTCCTGCCTTGACAGCACACCCTTCTTCAGCGCGTTCTCAACAAGGCAGAAAATGCTGAACGACGGCACTTTAGCCATATCGTTCACGTAGGGCATCATCTTGAAAGTGAAGTCGAACTGCTCTTTGAACCTGAATTTTTCGAGCGCCAGATAGTTCTTGATGAAACTCACTTCGGTGCTCAATTCGTGGCCGAAATTGCCGATGTTTTCAAGCGATGTGCGCATCAGTTTCGACAGTGTGCCCAGATTTTCCGAAGCCGTGCTCGTGTCGTCTTTGTGGATTGAGTACGACACCGAGTTGATGGCGTTGAACAGAAAATGCGGGTCGAGCGATGTTTTTAACAGATTGGTTTTCAGGTCAAAATAGGTCGCCTGACTTTCGAGTGACTTCTTGCTTTGCCGCTTCTGAAGCAGCAGAGCGACAACAGCCGCAGCCGCCAAAGTGAGCATCACAATGAGTTTTGCGGCGAACGTTTCGGCAAAATAACTTGCCAGAGCGATGGCAACCAAAACAGCGGCGGCAATAATCAGTGAGCGTTTCATTTCTTTCGCGATATTGTGTAGTCAATCAGGTCGATAAGCGATTGGCGGGCCGCGTTGTCGGGCGTTTCGGCCAGCACCGCCTTCGCCTTCTCAACATATTCGGTCATCACCGTTTGGGCGTGCTCAATGCCGCCGTGGCCGCGCACAAAGTTCATCAGCGTATCGATGTCGGCGTCGGTTTTCACCTTCTGACGCAGGATTTTTATCATCTGCCTGCGCTCGCTCGGCGTGCTGTTTTGCAGGGCGTGAATCAGCGGAAGCGTGATTTTGCGTTCGCGAAGGTCGTTGCCCGCAGGCTTGCCGAAAATGCCATTTACTTCATAATCAAACAAATCGTCGCGGATTTGGAACGCAATGCCAATGTATTCGCCCAGCCGTTCCACCCGCTCAACATCGGCTTCGGCCGCGCCCACCGAGCAAGCGCCAGCAGTGGTGCAGGCAATCATCAGCGCCGCCGTTTTCTTGCGGATAACATCGAAATATGTCTGATTATCAATGTTCAAGTGCCGAGCCTTCTCAATTTGCAGCAGTTCGCCTTCGCTCATCTCTTCAACGGCGCGCGACACAATCTCGAGTTGCCGATGCTCGCTTTTGTTCACCGCCAGCAGCAGGCCGCGGGCCAGCAGATAGTCGCCCAGAAGCACCGCCACCTTGTTCTTCCAGATGGCGTTCACCGACCAGAATCCGCGCCGCTTGTCCGACTCGTCAACCACATCGTCGTGAACCAGCGAAGCCGTGTGCATCAGTTCGATGAGCGCGGCGGCGTGGTAGGTGTGCTCGTTGACCTGTCCGTAGAGTTTGGCCGTCAAGAACACCAGCATCGGCCTGATTTGCTTGCCTTTCTGCTTCTGCACGTAGAAAAGCAGCAGGTCGAGCAGGCGCGTGCCGCTACGCAGAAAATTGCGGAAAAAGGGCTGAAACTCGTCCATTTCCGCCTTGATGGGTGCCTTGATAGTCTGCAAATCAGCCATTCGTAGGTTTTTCGCCAAAAGTAAATATTATTTGGTGTTATGCGATGTCGTCAGGAATTTTTCGTGGTTTGTCTTAAACGCAAAAGAGCGCGACCCATAAGAGTCACGCCCCCTCCACTTTATTAATCACTAAAATTATTCAAACTCTTTCCTGATTTTCTCGGCAATGGCCTCAAACTCATCCTTTGTCAGTTCCTGCTTCTTGTCGAAACGCACGTCGGCCTCGCTGTTCATTGGAATCAGGTGAATGTGAGCGTGCGGCACTTCAAGTCCGAGCACAACCACTGCCACCTTCTTGCACGGAATGGCCTTTTTGATGGCCTTTGCCACGCGCTGCGCAAACTGATGCAGGCCGCCCAGAACGGCAGGCTCAAGGTCGAAAATGTAGTCAACCTCCTGCTTCGGAATCACCAGCACGTGACCTTTCTGCACAGGGCTGATGTCGAGAAAAGCAAAATAATCCTTGTCCTCCGCTATCTTATAGCAGGGGATTTCGCCGTTGACGATTTTTGTGAATATCGATGCCATAACTCAAGAGATTGGACCGATTTCAACAATCTCGAACTTCATAATTCCGTTCGGAACCTTCACCTCGGCAACATCGCCCACCTTGTGACCCATCAGGCCCTGAGCAATCGGCGTGTTGACCGAAATCTTGAACTCCTTCAGGTTTGCTTCGGTTTCCGAAACAATGCTGTAGGTCATTGTGGCGCCGTTGGCCACGTTTTTGATTTTCACCTTCGAAAGGATTTGCACCTTGCTGAAGTCGAGTTTCGACTCGTCGATGACGCGTGAGTTTATGATTTTCGCCTCAAGTTGCGATATTTTCATTTCCAGAAGGCCCTGAGCCTCTTTAGCGGCATCGTACTCCGCATTCTCCGACAGGTCGCCCTTGTCTCTTGCCTCGGCAATAGCCTGCGAGATGCGGGGACGCTCCACTGATTTCAGATACTCCACCTCAGCCACGAGTTTCTTCAACCCTTCGCTTGTAATGTAGGATACTTTGTCCATGTCTTTAATCTTTAAAAAATTATATAAAACAAAAAGAATCCCGCTGTGTGCGGAACTCTTTCGGTTAGCAAATATACTGTTTTTTTGTTAAAGTCCGCCTAAAAGTCGGATTTTAACGTTTTTATTTCTCTTTGAAGCCTACCAAGATTGATACACAACCGCTTTTAGGCTCTTCGCTGCCATTGTTCTCAGGCACGCTCACCTCAACCGTCAGCAGTTGGGTTGAGTTGGTCGAGAAGTCCCAAGTGTCGGTGTAATTGTGGTCGGCATTGGTGAAAAGTTCCTTGCCCTGAAGGTCGAGCAGGCGGAAAGTAACATCGCCCAAACCATCGTTGCAAACCACAATGCGGTAGTCCTGATTGCTGTAGAAGGTGAGCATCAGTTCGGCAAAATCGCCCTGGTTCAAAACGGCGCTGTTCATCTGTCCGTTGTAGATATATGGTGCAAGTTTTGGCTTGCATTCGTTCTTTATAAATGTCTTGCATTGAGCCTGTGCACCAAAATTTACGGCCAGGCAAAGTGCGGCAACCGATAAAATGCTTATAATCTTTTTCATCTTTATATCCTTTTTCGTTAATGGTTATCCTATTATTTTGCTTCTGATGGCTTTAATCAGAGTTGCTATTTCCTTCAACTGATCTTTGGTCATTTTCACCGTCACTGGAGCATCGATGCTGGTCACATGTTCGTTCTGATCGGTGTTGACAACAACTGATTTGTCGTAAGTGACTTCAATCGAGTTGTAGATTTCCTGAACCTTGTTGAAATCATCAATCAGCGATGCCACCTCAGGTGTTTCGTTATAGGTGTTGAGCAGATTGACAAGATTTGCAACCGTGTATTTCTGATCAACAATGTTGTTGATGATGTCGTCTTTTGCGTCAGGCTGGGCGGCAAGGGTTGTTGCGAAATACATTCCCTCAATCCAAGCACCTGCCAAAATGAGCGATGCGGTCATATCGCGCTCGTTTTCTTTCAGATAACTATCTGCACGTGCGTAAGTGTCTGAAATGATGTAGAAGATGGAGTCGCGGTTCTCAAGACTCTGCTCAATGCGGTTGATGGTCTCCGAACCCTCCTCTTCAGGGATCTGCAATTTCTCGGTAACCTTCTTGATTACTGACAGATAGTTGATGGCTTCCTGCAGTTGGTCGTAAACACGGCAGTAGCAAAGGTCGGCACCATAAATACCGAAGTTGAGCGCCAGGCTGCTCGAGGTGTTGTACTTCTCAAGGTTGTCGGCCGAGTTCAGCATATCGCCGTTGAAAGGCTCCTCGGTCTTGAGAAGTGTCTGTGTAATTTCAACTGGCGACGGCAAATTGAAGAAGATTTTCTTCACTGTTGCCTCACATTCGCTGCTGTCAATGGTCAAAGCGCTCTTGAGTTGTTGTTCTTTTTGCTTTTTGTCATTGCTTGAGCAAGCCACTGCCAAACAAACTACAAAGAGCGGTAACATTTTGAATGTCAATCTCATAAAAGTAGATATTAAGTTCTGTGCAAAGCACCCGCATTCACTCGCGGGTTGAATTTAGCATACGAGCCAAAGTTAAACAAAATATGCAGTTTTGTTAATTTTTACTGCATTTTTTTGCTTTAAAGCGAAAAAGATGAGAAAAATTAAAGCCCGTAAGTCACTCCAATTGCCAGAATGCTTGCTTTTTTAACCTTTTTCAGCGGGCGGTTGGTGTATTGGTAACCCCAAGCAGCGTTGAAGGTCAGTTTGCCCAACATCTCGTATTCGCAGCCTGCAAGGGCGCGGACTCGGTCGAAGCCGTTGCCTGCGGGATTGTTGAGCGACTGGCTGAACTCCACGCTCACATACGGTCCCCAAGGGCTCTCCTTGCTACTGTAAGCGGCTTGCAGACGGTGGCGCAAGTACATCGATGCATATTCGTGCGGTGCCGACGACCAGTCAGTTTGGAAGCGTTCGCGGAGGCTTAACACAATGTCGCTGCCAGTTTTGTGGCGCAGAGTGGCGTTGAGCATGAGTCGGTGGGCGTTTGAGTAGCCGTCATCGAAACCATTGACGCGCGAATAGCGGTAGCCGCCGCCCACGCGCAGTTTCTTGTGGAGATTATAGGTGGCCGTTGCCGACACATTGTCCTTTCCAAAGGCCGTTGAGTTGTTGTAGAGCCGCAACTCCTCCTCCACCGCAACCGACAGTTTCTTCGACAGTTTTTTCTTCACCCCGACCGAACTCCATGTCTGAAAATCAGTGTTCTGCGCTGTGGCAGGGGCGGCCGCCGTAAGCAGCGCGCCCGCCAGTAGCGTCAGTGTTAATTGTGCAAGTCTCATTATTCCGTTTGTTTGTTTGAACGGGACTGCGCCCGCCGAATTAGTTACTCTCGTTAGAGTAGTTCTTGTATTCGATTTTGCTGTGCTCCACAACGGCCTGCTGGTCTTTGCTGAAGAACACCTGCAAGCGCGCAATGTCTTTCTGGTAATCGAGTTTGATGACTTCAACCTTCTCGATTGACACGCCCATGCGCTTCTCGAGTTCGGCAATCAGTTCCGATTCCTTCTCGGGGCAAACCAGTTCAATCTTCTCAAAAATGACAATGGCGGTGCCAGCATTCTCAATTTTCAGTTTCTCAACAATCCACGCGATGGCCACAATCATGCCGTTGGCAAAAAGCAGTTCGGTGTAACTTACCTTCTTGTTAGCCAGCGAGTTGATGACCGAAACACCAATAATGATGAACAGATAGGTCATCTCTTTGATTGGAATGGACATGGTGCGGTAGCGGATGATTCCGAACACGGCGAACAAGCCCAAGGCGAATCCCACCTGCAGTTTGACGCTCTCCAAAACAAAGCACATCAGGAAGATAACCTGGCCAATGAGCAGGAAGGTGAAGAGGAAATCGCGGCGCTGAGTCTTAGGATAGTAGATTCCGCGGATGACGATTACCGAAATCACAAGGTTGAAAAAGAAACGGAAAACCAGTGAGCCGATTCCTTCGGCCGAAAAGAGTGGCATTCCAAAAAACAAATCAGTTTGCAAAATATTCATTTCGTTCTATTTTATTGATTAATAATTTTTTAGGTTTAAATGCGTTCTGCTTCAAATCCTCGTGCAGGTACGAGATTCCGATGCAGTATTTGCTCAGGCCAGTGTTGAGGCCGTGCACGTTTTTCATTATGTCGATGATTGGCGTGCGCATCGACGAGCGCTCCTTCTTCACTTCGGCAATGCACAAACGGTTGAGTTTGATTGTGTTGCCGTCGTGCGAGAACGACAGGTTATGGTCGATGGTGATGCGCTCGTGAGTCTCAAACGAGGCCAGAGTGATGCGGTTGAATCCGTTTATCGACACAAAATCCAGATTATCAGCCTGACGGTGAGTCTTCTCCTCAATAAAGCGGCGGCACTCGTCGTCGAGCCCGTCAGTGCTTTTGATTTTGATGCGCGACTTTTTGGTCTGGCCCTTGTTGGTCTTGTGCTTGATTTCGAGATACGACTGCTGGTTGACCTCGTAGGTACGCATGCGGATTTTGTAGCGGTCGGCGTGGCCTTTCTGATGCTCCGAGAAGAAGAACCAGTCGGGCGTGTCCATGTATTTGGTCAGATAGAAGAACTCACGCTGGCCGTTGATTTCGAGCACGCGGTAGTGTTCGGCCGCCTGACGGAGCACGTTGCCCAACTCGTTGATTGAGAAGACGAACTTGTTGTCGAGACGATTCATCAACTTCAGGTCGTCCATCTCCGAGAGCGAGATTGGCGTAAAACGTTGGAGACTCTCCTTTATCTCGTCTTCAGTCATCAGTCGTAGATTGTGATTTTCGGAGCCTCAACCGTCTGGTTGTTCTTGCTGATTTTCACGGTGACTGCAGAGCGCACTTTCATCGGCGATGTCGGGTTGTCCTTGTCTTTCGAGAGGGCGTAGATTGTGTAGTTGCCCTTTGTCAGATAGTCGAACTTGTAGCAGCCAGCGTCGTCGGTGCGGAAATCCTTGCTGTAGATGGTGTCATTGCCGTAGAGCAGATAAACGCGCTCCTCCTGTGCCCAGTACTGGTCGTTGATTTTGGAGAAGTTCGAGTTCCAGTCTTCAACCCAAACGCGGCCGTAGATTGTTGACGAGCCTCCAGGGCCTTCTTCCTTGGCGCACGAGCCGAAAAGGAAAGGAACAATGGCAAGCAGTGCCACGCCTTTTTTGAATCGATTTTTCATTTCAACTTATATTTTTTGTTTATGAAATCGATTGCACAAATTGTGTCTTCGATTCCGCCGCAATTATAACCATACATTTTGTTTTTATGGTATAAATTTTCGGCAAATCGGGCGGATATTTCGACCAATCGCGATTTTTCGGCCCAAACAGCGTTTGCTGGCGCGATTTTTCGGAAGTCTGATATTTTTATCGATTCTTTGCTCCTGTCACGAAAACTGACCGATTATCTCCTTGATTTTCCCCAGTTTCTCATCGAGCATCTGCTGAGTTTTGGCTTCGGCCAGAAGGCGCAGATAAGGCTCGGTGTTCGATGGGCGGATGTTGAACCACCAGTCGGGGAACTCAACGCGGTAGCCGTCGAAATCGAACATGGCGGTTGGTTTTTCGGTGCTGGTGAAATAGTCGCGCACAGCGTCCATTGCCTCTTGCTTCTTCTCAATTTTGAAGTTGATTTCGCCTGAATTGCAGTATTTTGCAATGCCCGCAATGGCTTGCGAAAACGTTTTTCCCTGTTTTTTCAGATTGGCCACAATGCCAAGCACTATGAGCGAGGCCATTATGCCCGAATCGGAGTAGTAAAAGTCGCGGAAATAGTAGTGGCCAGCCAGCTCGCCGCCGTAGATGCCGTCAATCTCGCGCAGTTTGAGCGCCGCATACGCACGGCCAACGCGCCACATATTCATTTTCGAGCCGAATTTCTCAACGTACTCGCCCACCGCTTTCGATGTGCGGATGTCTTGCAACACATTGCCTTTCAATCCTTTCTCCTCAAGGAAATAGTGCGCCAGCAAGCCGATTATCAAATCGGGACTGATGAAATTTCCGTTTTCATCAATGAACATCACGCGGTCGGCATCGCCGTCGTAGATGACGCCAACATCAGCCTTTTCGCGTTTCACAAGTGCCTCAAGGTCAGCGCAGTTAGCCTCAATGAGCGGATTCGGCTCATGGTGAGGGAAGGTGCCGTCGAGCGTATCGTAGATGTAGGTTGGGGCATTGCCTAAAATATCGTGAATCAGCATCGATGCCATGCCGTTTGAGCAGTCGATGGCTATTTTCAGATTCGACAGGTCTTTCAGGTATTGCCGCTGAAAATCAATGTATTCGGCTTTAAAATCGAAATCGATAATTTTTCCTTTTTTGGCCACAGGAGCCACGCTGCGGGTTTCAACCATCTGCTTCAGTTCTCCCAAACCAGAGTCGAGGCCAACGGGCAACGCCTGCGCCCTCGAAATCTTCAACCCATTGTATTCCTTTGAGTTATGCGAAGCCGTTATCTGCACCGAAGCCTCGAAATTGAATTTTGCGGTGGCATAATATACCATAGGTGTGGTGGTGAGTCCTGCGGCGTAAACGTCGGCGCCAGCATCGGTTATGCCTCGGCACAGCGACTCAAAAATCTCGGGCGACGATGTGCGCATATCGCGGCCCACAAGTATCTTGTTGGTTTTGAACAGTTCAGGAATGAAAAAGCCGATTTTGTAAACATCGTCTTTATTGAATTGGTCGGGATAGATTCCGCGAATGTCGTAGGCGTGAAATGCGTTCATAGTTCAAAGTTTTTGTTTTGCCGAAGATAGGAAATATCTTTCTACCTTTGCACCAAATAAAAACAGAATCATCATGGAAGAGTTGACACCGCGCCAGAATAAAGTTTCGCGCCTGATTCAGAAGGATTTGGCCGAAATGTTCCAAAGTTACGCCCGCAGTTGGTTCAAGGGCTCGATAATCACCGTGTCGGTGGTGCGCATCAGCCCCGACCTTTCGGTGGCGAAAATCTATCTGAGCATCTTCCCCGACAATCGTCGCGACGAGATAATGAACTCAATATCAGCACACAGCAAGGAAATCCGCTTCCAGTTGGGCAACCGCATCCACAATCAGGTGCGCATCATTCCCGAACTGAATTTCTTCATCGACGACTCGCTCGACTATCTTGAAAACATCGAACGTCTGCTCAAAGGCGACCAGGACAAACAGTCGTAACTCTCAAACACACAGCAATGAACCTGTCGGCTTTTGTGGCTCGCCGCTACCTGTTCTCGAAGAAATCGCACAACATCATCAATGTCATATCTGCCATTTCGCTGGTGGGCGTGGCGGTGTGCACAATGGCGCTCATCATTGTGCTGTCGGTTTTCAACGGGTTCGACGACCTGATAAAGTCGATGTTCAGCAATTTCGACCCCGACATCAAAATCACACCCGCACAGGGCAAAGTGCTTGAGCCACAAGACGAAAGGCTGGCGGCGGCTTGTCAGTTGGATTGCATCAGTCTGGTTTGCGAGACGCTCGAAGAGAACGTGCTGCTTGAGTACGACAAGCATATGAATCCTGGCGTAATCAAAGGTGTGCCAGACAGTTACAGCCGTCTGACGGGCATCGACACAACACTCATCAACGGCACTTTCACTCTCAACGACGGCCACCGTCCGATGGCGGTTGTGGGCGCGGGACTGGCCTACTACCTGTCGGTAAACATCAATTTTGTCAATCCGCTGCTCATCTACGTGCCCAAACGCAGCGGCCGCATTTCGATGAACCCCGAACGCGCCTTCAGCAAATCGTACATCTACCCGTCAGGAATTTTTGCCATCCAGCAAGAGATTGACACGCGCTATATGATTGTGCCACTTGATTTTGCACGCGATTTGCTCGAATATTCGACACAGGCCAGTGCGCTCGAAATAAAACTCAAGCCTGGCACCGACCCCATCCGTGCCCGCGATGAGATTCAGCTAGCGGCTGGCAGTGAGTATGTTGTGCGCACGCAGTATCAGCAGCACGAGTTGCTCTACAAGGTGATGAAGTCTGAAAAATTCGCCATCTATCTGATACTCACTTTTATACTGATAATTGGCAGTTTCAATATGATTGGCTCGCTCTCAATGCTGATAATCGACAAGAAAAACGATATTAAAACCCTAAGCCACATTGGATTAAGCAAGCGCGGCATCCGTCGCATCTTTGCCAGCGAAGGCCGCCTGATTAGCATTGGCGGCGCGGTTATCGGGTTGCTGCTCGGACTGCTCGTGTGCTGGCTTCAGCAGACATTCGGCTTCCTGAAACTCGACTCGATGGGCTCGTTTGTCGTCAGCAGTTACCCCGTGAAAATGATGTGGACCGATTTTGTGCTGGTGTTCGTCACGGTGGTGGGCATCGGGCTGCTTGCCGCCTGGTACCCAATCAGGCTATTCACAAAACGCTATCTGTCTGATTTCCCTGATGAAAACGAAGGGGTGTAACCGCCGATTTGTCATCACATTCCGCCAAAAGTTGGCGCACCGTTTTTCCAAAAACAGGATGCACAAAATCTGCTGCGATTTCGCATAACGGACGCAGCACAAAATTGCGGCGATGCATTAGCGGATGCGGCACTTGCAGGTCGGGCTGGCTGATGGTTTGATGGCCGAAAAATATAATGTCGATGTCGATGGTGCGGGGCTCATAGCCGTTGCCGCTGCGGGTGCGTCCAAGTTCTGACTCAATCTGCAGGCAACGCTCTAGCACGGCGTGCGGCTCAAGTTCGGTTTCCACTGCAACCACCTGATTCAGAAACCATTGGCTGCACTCAAGTCCCCACGGTTCCGACTGGTAGATTCCTGATAATTGTACGGTTTTTCCTATTCGGCTCTCTATCAGGCCGATGGCTCGATTCAAATAGCCGTGCGTATCGCCCATATTTCCACCCAAACAGAGATAGACCGTTTCCATAATCAGTTGAAAATGTGCAAATAAGGTTCGTTGTAGCTCACGCGGTAACTTTTTAGTGAGTGTCGTGCCTTGCCGCTGGTGGGCATTCCGCAGTTGATGAGTTCAAATTTTGAGCCGCAGACAGGGCAAACAGCGCCAGCAATGTTGCCTTCGTCGAGCACCACGGCGCAAGTGTCGCTCACCTCATAGGTGCAGGTACAGTCGAAGGCGTTGAAATTATTGTCAAATGTGTGGTAAACAATTATCCCGTTGCCGCCGTAACCTTCGTTCTTTATAATGACTCGCCCCGTTGGATTCTGCAAATCAATATATTTCGCGTCAAGCGTATTGATGTCAACCTTCACTTCAACCCACGGCACCACATCATCGTCTTCGTTAAAACATGAAACGCACGCCGCCGCGGTTGCTAAAATGCAAAAAGTGAGTACCTTTGACAAAGATTTGCAAATCATTGCGCTGATGAAATTTATTGTCGCAAATATATTGTTTTTATTGCTGATGGCAGCCCCGTTTGCTT
>JAEEPS010000019.1 GCA_016284875.1 Salinivirgaceae bacterium
TCAGCGCAAACTGATGAATCCGCGCCTTGATGGTGTCTGCATCGATTTGGGAATCGGGATACCTATTGCGCACCATATCCATTGCCGACGCAAACCGCCTGTCGAAATCCTGCCCAAATCTGATTTTTTGTTCGGGGTAAACCGATGAAATGACTGTAAAATAAGGCTTTGCGCTCTTGTAGATATTCTCGCGCTCTTCCTTGATTTCGGCGTTGGTTTTCAGCACAACGAAGTCGAACGGTGCATACAAATCCTCATACTGCCAGGCCTTACCCTTCTGCAACTCATATTTAAACTGCCGCTGCTTTGGCAGCATTGCAGTGATGGCAATCACGGCTAAAACAAATATCGCCACAGCGCCTATCTTGTTCCGGGTAAAAACTGACCTTACTTCTTCCGGCATATCATCATCTTTTTCACAAAGATAAAAAAAATCAAAACAAAAGAGGCTGCCCTTGCGGACAGCCTCTTGCTAATTATTCTTGTTTAAAGAATTTCCGTTAGAATCTCACACCTAATTTCAATGTCGGGCTGGAGAAGAATTTCACGTTGTGATGACCCACTGCATAGTGATACTGGCCATCAGGATCGATCTCGATTACCGAATATTGGTAAGCGAACGGCAGGAACTCAACTCCAAAGACCATACCGCAGTTGGCCACGCACTCGGCACCGGCCACTATGGCTGTCTGGAACGCTGAAATCTTTCCCTCTTTAGTCTGCTTGTTGTAGAGCATATAGTCAGTATACGACTCGTTTGTAGCAGCCTCATTAAGGGCATCCACCGTCTCGTAACGGCTCTTCTTGTAGCCCAAACGCACACCGCCGTAGCCGTTGGCGCGTTTGTTCTCCACATGGAAGTTACCGCCGACATTTAAATACCAATTGCTCTTATAGACTCCATTCACTTGCTTCTGGTCTGGCTGTCTGAAAAGATCGTATGACGGATCGGCTATGTCTTCAGCGCTGTAGAGCTCTGAACTTTTAGCCGGCACATAATCTTTCTTTGGCGTAATCGACAGATCAGCGGCATACATGAAGTTCACATCAACGGGGCCAAGGTAGTAGGCCAACTGCACACCAGCCATGTTGGTGATGGTGTTGAGCCCAGAGGTACTGCTACCATTGTTCACACGAAGGTAAGTCTCAGGTGTCTTGTCATCGTCCAAACCAGTTTTGTCTTTACTCTCCGCTCCATATTTGGGTAGCGGAACAGACACGTTCTCGTTGAACAATGGGTTGTTGCCCAATATGGCCGTTACCTGGAAATTGCCTCCCTCCTGCGCCATTGCTGTGCCGAAGATTGCTGTAAGAGCTAATATTCCAAATAATTTCCTCATAGTTTTCTTTCGAAACTGGGATTAATTATTCTGCTTCTACAGATGCAAGAATATCCTCATAGTACTTCTGAGCAACCTCGTACTCTTTGGTAGCGTGCTCATATTCAAGCTCGGCATTCGTTACAGCTTTCTGAGCGTTGTTTACAGTTGCAACGTAGTCGTTATCGGCAACGCTAAACTCGCCAGCCTCAAAGTCTGCAAGGTGTTGCTTAACTTTATTGAGGTCAACTGTTACTTGTGCTACATTCTCTTTAGCCTGATCAATCTTAAATTGGAAATTGATTTCAGCATACTTGATGATAATTTCAGCCTCAATGTCGGCATCTGTTAAATCTACACCACCATTAGTAGCATCTTTGTATTTGTTAACATCAGTAAGAACCAGCTTGCTGTAAGTCTTTGCAGCAAGTTCTTTGTATTCTTTCTCGGCTTTTACAAGACTTTGTGCAAGTTTCAAATCGTCGATTTTCTTTTGGTCAGCAGTTACTGCCTCTTCTAAGCTGACGAGTTCAGTCTTGTAAGCCTCTTGCTGAGCAATAGTGAGTTCTTTAATCTGGTCGTCGTTGGCGTCTTTCACCTCGGCAATTGCATCGTAGAGAGCTTTCCACAAAGCGCTGTTGGCGATTTTGGTCTCAGACTCCTCAATCTTCTCTTCCTGCTCCTCAACATCAGCGTCACGTTTCTCCTGTGCTTTTGCTAACAACTCCTCAAACTGAGCAATACCTGGGTTGTCATAAACACCATCTTGGTCAGCGTCGGTATCATCGCTCTTAGCCTCAGCAATCTCTTTTTCAAGAGCGGCTATTTCACGCTTCCACAAGTTCAATTCACCAGTAGTACCTTTGGTACCCAGTTCGGTATCATCCATCTGCTCAATTTCTGCAGCAGTGTAAGCGACATATTTGTCGGCAGCACCAATGAAATCTACGGCTGCATCAACGTAAGCTTTGTATGCACCACCATCCTTGGTATTTCTAACATTGCCACCAAGAAGAACGTCAACCAATCCATTAACTTCATCGGCATCAGGATTCTCCTTATCTGAAGCAAATACATACCCATCGAATGATGCTACCGGAACAAGTTCAGGATCTGAATCATTAGTCCAGTTGTTGAACAAGAAGAAGTTTTTAGCAATAGTTTCATCATCTTTCTCGTATTTCACTGTTCCATCGAATGCAGTACGAAGTGCCCAATAATCACTGCTCTTTGCCTTGTCTTGAATGTCCTTTCTCAACTTGGTCAAATTTGTGTTATAGAAATCTTGATCACCTGGATCTTTTTGTGTTTCAGCGTAATATGCCTGATTGAATTTAACAATAGCAGCAGCAACAGCAGGAGCGGCAACCAATTCATAATAAGTTGACTTTCCTGCGCCACCTGCAGCTACATCAGACCATTTGTAAGCCAAAGCGGCGGCTTTGTAAGCAGTAACAGCAGCCTCGAAAGTTGTTTTCTGAGTGTTGAATTTAGTCTCAACCTCGTTCTGGTTCTTACGCTCAGTCAATTCCTGGGTCTTAGTGTTGATAAGCGATTTTTTAGCATCGATGTTAGAAATATAACCTGTTGAATCGGCAACCAATTGTTTCTCCAGACCTGCAATCTCATCCTCAGCGGCTTTAATCTTCTTCTGCTCTGCCTTAATGCCGTCTTCGTCAAGATAGAATTTGTTGGTGGTAGCATCGTCGTCGCCAATGTATTTAAGGATAGCGTCGAGTTGTGCATTCAGGTTTTTATTCAAAATACCCTTCGGAGCAGCGATTACACCTTGATCCAATTTAAATGAGTCGGCTGCAGTTGGCAAAGCGAAGTCTTCGTCGTCAGCAATTGCGTCGTCAAGAACAAATGTGTAGTAACCTCTCTTGTTGTTGTATGCCTCAAGAGGTTTTTCAATCTCTTTTTTCTTGTTCTCATATTTGAGAGAGTCGGCAGTCTTAACTGATTTTGCCTCGGCAATCTGAACATCGTACTCGTCAAACTCGGTGCTCAGTTTATCGATAGCCTTCTGATACTCATTGTATTTCTTTGTCCAAGTCTCTTTGTTGGTTTCGCTGTTGTCTTTGAAATCCTTGAATTCTTTCTCAACCAAAGTAACAGTTTTCTCAGCCCAATCCAATTTATATTGCAGATCGTTGATAGAGTCTTTGATGAGTTTGTACTTTGCAGCCGAATCCTCTTCGTATTTGTTCAATGCGATGAGCATCTTCTGCTGAGCCTGGAACAATGCTGTTTGCTTGTCGAGCATGTTGCCTTGAGCAGTCTTCAGATTGCTGTAGGCATCCCATACTTTGTTCTGTGCGGTAGCCCAAACATCTTTCTTGGCAGCGGCAACCAAAATAAGATTATCAAGATTTTTCTTGTAGGTATCAGCCTCGAGTTTTGCAGCAACTTCCTCTGCATAAAGTTTGTTGCGATTGAGAGCGTCCTGTGCTCTTGTCAGACTATTAGCCAACTTAGCTTTTTCATTATTCACTTGTACAGTTATAGAATCTTTACGGTTCTGAGCCTGAGCTGTCCATGTGTCATAAGCATATTGTGCTACTTCAAGTGCTTGTTGAGCTTTAACCACCTTTTCTTTGGCATCTGCAATTGCTTTATCGCCTGTCAGTTTCATCTCAGCCAATTTGTATTCCTGCTCTGCAAGAGAAACATCGTTCTTGGCTTTTGCAAGATCATATTCAAGTTGCTTACCCTTAACAGTGAGTTGGTACAAAGCCTCGTTCTCGATGTTAACGAGTTCTTGAGCTCTGTTCAACAAATTCTGCGCCTCAGCGTTAAAGACATGCAAAAGAGAGTCACCATAAATAGTAGCTCTTTTCCAGTCCGCATTAGCGTTCCACTCGTTAGCTTTGGCATAGCGCAACTCGCGCAAGCCTCTTGGTTCGTCGTTGTCAACGCAGCTTGCAAAGCTCATCGCAAGCAGTGCTGCGGTTGACACATAAAGAAAATGTTTCTTCATTGTCATAAAATTTTAAGTTAATTAATTAAAAAATTCATAATTGTTTTTCAATCCAAAAAACGCGCAATTATAAGAAAAAATTCGATACCGCGTCACCCAACAGACGATATTAATTGATAAAAGGCGGAATTTTGGTGATTTTCAGCAGTGATATTCCTTTGGAGAATAATTGCATGTGGCTACAAACTTCCACTCATCAAATCGCCAGCCAATAGGAACACGGCATAGTGCGGAATTGTAAGAATATCGGTATCAGCATTATAGCCGAAGTTGTTTGCCGATATTTTTATTGCCGGCGATTTCGGGTTGTACTCGCGGAACTCTTTGAGCGAATTTAAGCCGCCACGCGACTTCTTCGCATCGATGGCATATAATTTTCCTCCCGAGTAAACAACAAACTCGAATTCGTGGTTCGACTTGCCGGTCCAATAGTAGAGCGGAATCTGTTTGGCGGCAAACTCACAGGCAATGTAATTCTCATAAAACACGCCCGAAAGAGTGTTCCGCTTCTCGCGCACAAAGAAATCGGCCTGATTCACCTTGCTTTGGTATGCGAAAATCCCCTCGTCTGCAAGATACAGCCGAAACAGCCCCTCCGACTTCTCGATAAACGGAACTGTCACCTTGCCTGTAACATTCTTGCTGCGGTAAATCACGTGCGCAAGTTCAAGCCATTGGTAGGCGTTGAAGTAGTCGCGGTTCGATTTTCCACTTTCTATAGCGCTGATTTTGAAGTTCTTGTTTTCCTTGTTCAACTGGCTGAAAATGTTTTGGTAAAGATTGCGTGTTTTCAGAATCGTCTCGTCCGACACATTGTAGTATGCCATGTCGCCAAGATAGTTCGCGTAAACCTCTTTGAGCGTTTTGGTCGCATCGACATACGATTTGTCCTGAATGAAAATGTCGAGCGGCTCGGGCAGCCCGCCAATGGTCAGATACTCGTGCAGCAAATCCATAGCCATTTGATGATAAGGCATTTGCAGTTCCGATTTGGTGAGATACGATGCCTTGATTTTTTCGAGCAGAACTGGGTTTACGTTCATCAGATACTCCTCAAAAGTGACTGGGAAAAGCGTCATTGAGTCAATTTTACCCACAGGGAAAAGGAACTCGTCGCTCTTGTTTTTCGATTCCATCTGCTTGATTGACAGACGCACAAGCGAACCTGTCGCAATCACGGGCAACTCTCTGTAATCCTGGCAGAAATATTTTAGCGATGTCAAGACCTGATGGCACTGCTGCACCTCATCGAAAATGAGCGGAAGGTCGGGTGAAATCTTTTTTCCGAACCGGGCCTCGATGTAGGCAAGGTACTCGTCGGGGTTGCAGGTTGAAGAAAAGAACGCGCAGGCTTCCGAATCTTTTTTCAGGTCGATGTACACAAAATCCTTAAAGTAACGCTTTGCAAATAAATCTTTTACAAGATACGATTTGCCAACCTGACGCGCCCCCCGAACAACAAGCGGTTTTCGCCTTTTGCTATTGTACCATGCCAAAAGTTCATTAATCTTTATACGCTCCATATTATCAATATATTACGTAAACTTATTACAAGTTTTGAAACCTTTTCCCGACGCAATGTTACAAGTTTTAAAGGGTTTTTGCAAGCGTTTGTTACAAGTTTTGAAGGGTTTTTGTGGCCATTTTTTACAAGTTTTGAATGGTCGTTAGTGGTAATTGATTGAAAACTAACAAAAAAACTCTATCACCCTCGTACCTATTTTATATATGGAAAATTCTCTTTACCTTGCTGAGAAAAACATGCACTAATAATTATATGGCAATGAATCTTCTATCAATCATCACTCTGCTAACCGTTCTGGCCACCAATCCGAATATTGAATACAGCGGCCGCATAGATTTCAGCAAACCCGAGGCGCCGCAGTTTTCCTATTCGGGCGTTGCAATCAGGGCCAGCATCGATGCATCGACCATCAGCGCCACTCTAAAGGAGGAGACCGGCGGCAACCGCTTCGCCGTGATCATCGACAATGTCTACACCGGGAACTTCACCACCCAGAAAGGAAAAGCAACCTACCAACTGGCGCAATTTGCCGCAAAAAGTGCGCACAGCATTGAAATTGTGAGGATTACCGAAGAACAGTTCGGAAAAACGACTTTCATCGGGTTTGAACTCGACGAGGGAGGAACCATTGCCGGAAAACCGGAGCCGCGGCCGCACACCATTGAGTTTATCGGCAACTCCATCACCTGCGGCTACGGCAACGAGGGACGAATCGGCCAACGCTTCAGCGCCGAAACCGAGAACCATTACATGACCTACGCCGCAATGACAGCCCGCAGCCTAAATGCAAGCACTATTGTGGCCGCCAAGTCGGGCATCGGCATCTACCGCAACTACGCCGGCCCCTCAACCGGCAATCCCGACTGCATGACTAATTGCTATAACCGCATTTTCCTGCACGACGAGAAACCGGAATACAAATTCGGCACCCAGCCCGATCTGGTCTGCATCAATCTAGGAACCAACGACATGAGCACCCGTGGCTACGACACCACGCTGTTCATCAGCAACTATCTGCGGCTGATTGGGCAGATTCAGGAGCACTACCAGAAGCCCGACATTGTGTGTCTGCTTGGCACCATGCTCGATGGCCGCGTGCTCGACACCGCGCGCCACTGCATCAACGAGGTGGTGCGCCGCGCCAACGCCCTGGGCAAAGGCAATGTCTATTTCTTTGAGATGACTACGCAAAACATCAAGGAGAACGGACTGGGCATCGACACTCATCCTACTGTCCGCCAGCATATTGTGAGTGCACGCGAACTCACCGCTTTCATCAGCCAACTGAAAGGCTGGGAAGTGGTGCCTCAAATAGTGATGGCCAAAGTGTCGGGCGACAACCAGATAACGCTCCACGCCAACACCGCCGAGTGTCTTTTCTCCGAATCGCTGACCGGAATGAAGATTCTTGCCGACGGCCAGGAACTGCACCCCACCGACTGGCTCATCAACGAGGCCAACGCCACCATGACCATCAAAATACGTGAGAATCTGACCGGATTCAGCAAAATTGAATTCGCCGGCGACGACAACGTGAGAAACATCATGCGGTGCGTAGCCAATGCTAATAATCAGTAAGATACAAGAGATTGCGCCGTTTTTAGTCGATTTTTGTTATAATTTTAAATCCGAATTGATTATATTAGTAGTCAAAATTTTAGGGCTATGCTAATTGATAAGGAATACAACTGGCAAGACAAGGTGATTCTGATTGCCGAGGACGAGGAGACCAACTACCTGCTTGTGGAAAAACTGCTTAAAAGCGCCAAAGCTACTCTGCTGCGGGCAAAAACCGGTAAAGAGGCCGTTGACATTGTCAAAAGCGGCGAAATGATTGATTTGGTTCTGATGGACATGAAGATGCCGGAAATGGATGGCATTGAGGCCGCTAAAATCATCCGTATGCTCAACCCCAAACTGCCGATAATCGCTCAAACCTGCTACGAACCTGACATTGACCAAAGCCGGCTGCTGAGCGCGAATTTCGACGGATTCATCAGCAAACCTATCAACATCAACAAACTGATTGAACTGATTGATAAGAATATTAGTTAGGCATTAGGCACTGGGCATTAGGCACTAGGGGGTTAGTGATTAATGATGAGGAAGATAGATGGGGATTCTCCCTTCCACATTCTGAATTCTAAATGCTGAATTAATCAAAACGCTGCAAGAAGCAGGTTGATGTCTTGCGACGACATTCCCAACTTATTGCCAATCACCTCGTTAGTCAAGATTCCATTATAGACGTATGCACCCGCTCTGACGCCGGCGTTTTCTTTTATCAACTGGTTGATGCCACCGGCCTCGCCAAGTTCAATAAGCACTTGTCCGAGAATGTTGCTCAGCACGTAAGTGGCTGTACGTGAAACTCTTGACGGGATATTTGGCACGCAATAGTGCACCACGCCGTGCTTCTCGTAAACCGGCGCGGCAAACGATGTCAGTTCCGATGTCTCGAAGCAGCCGCCCTGAGTCATGCACAAATCCACAATCACCGAGTGGCTTTTCATCTGGCTCACAGCATCTTCGCTGACAATGAAATCGCGCACACAGTTGTTCTCATATAGAGCGCCAATCACCACATCGGCCTGACGCATAGCCTTCAGAAGCACCAGCGGCTGAAGCACCGAAGTGAAAACGCGCACACCAAGCCTCTGCTGCAATTCGCGCAGGCGGTTGATCGACTTGTCGAAAACCTTCACCGAGGCACCAAGCCCCAAAGCAGTGCGGGCAGCGCACTCGGCAGCCGTTCCTGCTCCCAGCACCACCACATCGGTTGGGCTGATTCCGCTGATTCCGCCCAGCATCTCGCCCTTGCCACCATGCTCGTCGCTGAGATATTCGGCGGCAATCAAAATCGATGTAGTACCCGATATTTCACTGAAACTCTGCACAATAGGATAAGCCTCACAGTTTGCGTCCTTGAAAAATTCAAACCCGATGGCTGTGATTTTCAGTTCCTGAAGTTTCTCAATGTACTGTCTGGGCTGCGTGTAGATGTCGTAACTGCTGAAAAGCACCTGGTGGCCTTTCATCAGGCTGAGTTCCTCCTCGTTGGGCGGTAAAACCTTGACAATCACATCGCAAGCATAGATATTTGACTTGCAAGGCTCAATGATTGCACCCTGCTCGGCATATTTCTGGTCGGCAAAATGGGCCTTCTCTCCTGCCCCGGTCTCAATATACACATCGTGGCCCAGCCCCACCAAAAACCCGACGGCGTGCGGCGCCATGGCCACGCGGTTCTCGTTTTGCGCTGTCTCTTTTGCAACAGCAATACGCATTTTTTTACGCTTGCGCGACACTTCGAGTGTCTCTTCGCACGGCAGCAAATTAGCCTTGCCGAGCCCGTAATCAGGAATAGCCATATCCTATAAATATTTGTGGTGCAACATTATACGGTGCTGCACGATGTTCTTAAAAAGACAAAGCAAGGTAGGGTAATTTGGGCAAAATGGCAAAATCTGCCGCCAATTGTTTTCAACAATGCAAACAACAATTGTGGCACACAAATTGTGGATACGTGAAATGATGAAAGCGCACACTTTTTTTGACAAAATGTGAAAATTACCGCCCAACGGCTGTAACATTATTGTAATTTTGCGTATAGGGTTTGAAAGTGAGTTTGTATGGAGAACTACGAGATTAAATATTTGATAGAAAGAGTTAAAAATGCCAACTGCAAGCATCTCGACCTTTCGAACAAAGACATCACCGAACTTCCTGAAGAGATTGGCGAACTGACTGATGTTGAGACTCTCGACCTGAGTTTCAATCACATTTCAAAGTTGCCCGATTCCATTGCAAAAATGACCAACTTGAAAGAGTTGTTCCTGATGCGTAACTGCGTCACTGCGCTGCCTGAGAACATCGGCAAACTGCAGAACCTTAAATCGCTCGACGTGAGTTACAATCCGATCAAGACTCTGCCGTCGCAAATGGGCGATTTGGTGAATCTGCAAACTTTCGATGCAAGTTTCTGCCTGCTCCACTCAATACCGCCCGAGATGGTCAACCTGCAGAAAATCACTCGCATACATTTCGATGAGAACCCAATCGACTGCCCGCCGCTGAAGGTTATACGCCGTGGTTGGAACGCCATTAAATATTTCCTCACCGAGCGTGGAAAGGGAAACACCGAAACCACAACAACAGTTGTGACGATTCACTAATTGGCTGAAAATAGGTTTTTTGTGAACAAAATAGGAGCGCAACTCATGCTTGACATGTGGTTGCGCTATTTTTTTAGTCGATTTCCAAACTGCGGCTGTCGTCGTCGCCAACCGTCACCTTGACGGTTGTAAAATGCTCTGGCATAAGTTCTTCAATCTTCTCTGGCCACTCAACAAAGCAGTAGTCATCGCCAAAGAAATAGTCCTCATAGCCAAGATTGTAGGCTTCCTCAAGATTTTTGATGCGGTAGAAATCGAAGTGAAAAATGCGACCGGCAGCCGAGTTATACTCGTTGATGATTGCAAATGAAGGACTTGACACCGTGTCGGTGGTGCCAAGTTGCCCACACACAGCCTTGATGAAGGTTGTCTTGCCGGCACCCATCGGGCCATAGAACGCAAAATGCCGCTTGCCGCCCACTGCAGCGAGGAATTCTTTGGCTGCTGAGTCGATGTCGGATAGGTTGGATATTTTGATTATCATTGGTTTAGGTGTTAGGTTTTGGGTGTTAGAAGTTTTAAGTTATAAGTCTTTTTGTTGAATCGGTGAATTGTATAATCGTCTAATCGATTGAACCGAAAATCAATTCACCGATTGACCGATTCACCAGTTCACCAAACGTCTGTTGTCCGTAGTCTGAAATCTGTTGTCTTCAATTAATTGGCTCCACTGTTACAACTCGCTCAAAGTCGCGGCCAAGAATCAGATCTTCAATCACTTTCGGGTAGAATTTATATTCTAGCGCGTGCACTTTCTGCGCCACTTTCTCGGCGTTGTCAATCGGCTCGACGCGGATTTTTGCCTGAAAAACGGTTGTGCCCTGGTCGTAGTTGGTATCGATGGTGTGGATGGTGATGCCAGATTCTTTCTCGTGCGCCGCAACCACGGCCTCGTGAACCTTGTCGCCGTACATTCCCTTGCCACCAAACTTCGGCAAAAGCGACGGGTGGATGTTCAGAATCTTGCCATCGTACTCATTGACAATGCTTGCGGGCAGCAGAACCAGAAATCCTGCCAGAATAACCCAATCGGTTTTCAACTCGCGAAGCAGATTGAGCAGTTTGTCGGTGCCAACCATATCGGCGCGGCTCATCACATACGACGGAATGCGCAGATATTTAGCGCGTTCCAACACGTAGGCATCGGCTTTGTTCGAGATAATTGCGGCAACCTCAACCGCATCGGAATGCGAGAAGTATTTCACTATGTTTTCGGCGTTCGAGCCTGAGCCCGAAGCCAGTATTGCAAGACGTATCATATTGTTAAAGAATTGTCATTCTGTTGGTTTTCGTAACCTTCGTCAATCAGTGTGGGCGCAGCCGATGAGGCAACTGCCAGTTGGTCGCAGCGCTCATTGAGCGGAATGCCATCGTGGCCTTTAACCCATTGGAACACAACGCGGTGCCTATTGTAAACGCGCCAGAAGCGCATCCACAGGTCGGGGTTTTTCTTGCCCTTGAAGCCTTTCTGTATCCAGCCTTCGAGCCAGTGTTTCTCAACGGCGTCAACCACATAGCGCGAGTCAGAATAAATCAGCACATCGCAGCCATCTGTTTTCAGTGCCTCCAGACCTTTGATGACGGCCAGCAACTCCATTCGATTGTTCGTCGTGAGGCGGAACCCCTCCGACAACTCCTTGCGGTGCGGTCCGCAGGTGAGCACAACGCCATAGCCACCCGGTCCGGGATTGCCTGAAGCGGCGCCATCGGTATAGATTACAATCTGCTGCATCGGTCTGTTTTTGCGGCGCAAAGATAAACGGAAATTTCAAACCGCAGATTAGATATATGTCTGCCAATTTTCAAGTTAAGGCACAAAAAAAGGCGACACTCGCGCATCGCCTTTTAATTTTAACCGATTGACGTATTACTCTGCAGACGTGGTGTCGGCGCAAGCAGCCGGTGCTTCTGCGGCAGCCGGTGCGGCAGCAGTGCTCGCCGCAACATTCTCGGTGCACTCTTTCTTGCCAAACGGCAAGCCGAAGCGTTCCAACTTGTTGGTGAAATAGAGTCCGGCAAAGATTGCTGCAAGCAGAATGACTATCCAAAAGATTCTCTTCCAAACAACACCCTTTTCGGCAAACGGATCTTTCACTCTCACCTTCGGATATTTGGCAATTTTGGTCAGAGTGGCGCCGAAGATGATGTTCACCAAAATATCGGCGTTCACTGCCCAGCCATTGGCGTTGAGCACCTGCGCCAGATTGCGTTTGCGCAGTTTGAGCCATGCCATAATCATCGACGGACCAGAAATGACAACTATAATTCCCAATAGAATAGCAAGATACTGATACCATGTAAATCCTTCGAGACCTTTAGCCACGCTCACACAAGCCGAGCCCAACATTCCCAAAGCCATACCAAAAGCGGCGAAGATACCAGCGAATTTGGCGATGTCGAAAGGCGGTTTCACTGCCGGTTTTTCGCCGTCGGCGGGCACTTTGGCCTCCGACAGTTTGGCGGTTGTGTCCTCCATCATTTTGGCGTCTTTTTCGGCAGCACGCTTGTTAATCATGTTTTCAATCCAAACCGAAATGCGGCGGTAAGGCGACCAGAACGCCTGGCGGATGCTTATCGGGTTATCGATGATTTTGGTTACAGTAGCGTCCCAGTCGAGTCCGCTGCGGTCGTAGAAAATGGCGTTTTTACCCACCGTCAGGTTGTTCACTTCGCCGTTGGTCATCACGGCCACAATCTTCATTGTGTCGTTGTTTCGCTTCGAGCGGCAGTCGCAGTAAATCAGGAACATGCCGCTGAAACTTGCCATTGCTGCGTGCTTGTCCATGTCGCTCACCTTGAGGCAGAGGTCGCAACTGCGCTGGTCGATGTAGAGCGTTCCTGCCTGGAAAATGGCCATTGTGTCAGAACCCTTCGTGTAGAAATCGTTCAGTGTCACAAAGTTTTTGAGCATTGTGTAGAAGTCGCGGCACATGTGGAGCAGTTTGTCCACCTCGTGAATAGCGTTGGCCTCCGATTCCAAAGCCTTGTCCTGCTCGACAAGTGCCAAAAGTTCGGCTTTGCGGTTGTCGGCCAATATCTTGCTGACAGTGTCGACGCCCAACTCCTCAACAACGCCGCCTTTTTGTGCGGCCAGCCAGGCGATGTATGGCGCCAGTTTATCGCCGATGCTCTTCCAATCGGCTTCGCTGATGGCTTTCTTTTTGGCAAAATCGGCTTTGAAACAAGTGTTTATGAGCACACTGAACTGGGCTTGCCAAGCGGGGTTGATATTGCGGATGTCGAGCGACAGCAAACCATCGTCGGCGATGCAGGCCAGCGGATAGGCCGTAATTTCCTCGGTTCCGGCAGCCAAAACCTTGCTGCTGATAGCGGCGAACTGCTCAGCCGACACATTGAGCGCGGCTGTTGCATTGCTGTCGAAAGCCGACAGTTTGCAGCGCATAAAGTAGTCGGTAACTTTCTCGTTAAGAGCCTGATAGTTGGCGACAACGGCTGCAGTGTCATCGCCGTAAGGCATGGTCGATTGAGCCAGCCAGGCCGTCCAATCGGTGCAGTTGGTGTAGAAGGCTTCAATTTTCTCAGCGTCAACACCATCAACTCCACTGCGGTCGGGCAGAGCACCCATGGTTTTGATGCAAGCCTCAATGGTGGCTTTCAGATCGGTGTCGTCGGTTGAATCGGCAGTGATTATGCCATCGCCGTTGAAGCGCGTTTTTGAGAAAATGGCAATGCTGTCGGCCGTATTCTCAACGGTTATAGTATTGTCTTTCAGTCCTAAATTCTCAATTATGCGTTTTGCCGAAGCATACACGCGCTTGCCGTCTTCTGTTTCCTGATTGATGTCGTCGAGAGTGATTGTGCCAGTCTGCTTCAAAAGCAAATTATTGTCTTTCAGCACTGAAGTCAGCCATTCCGATGCCTTGACAACCTCCTGAACGCGGATTTTTCCGTCGTTGTCGGTGTCGAGCATCTCAAGAGACTTCGCGTCAAGTTCGAGACCTTTGATAGGGCAACTCAAAACTGTCCAAAGTTTCTGGTCGAGTTCGGCCAGGTGCGCAATGTCCTCACCGCTTTTGATGCACACGCGGGGAACACCACCAATGTTGGCAAATTGCCATTTATAGCCTTTACGTTTCTCCATTTCAGTAAAATTTAACGTGCCAATTTACACAAAATAAGTATGCAGTGTTAAAAAAAAGCCTACGCCGATTTTTGGGCAGCAATGCATTAAACGATTACCCAATTTTCCTACTCAACTTTATGAAACAATCTTTTCCAAAGTCAAATAGGTATATTTGAAATCAGTTTTTGCATCATCTTCAATATCAACACGTTCCAACTCACGCCACTGACTAAAATCGATTTCGGGGAAGAAGGTGTCGGCCTCGAAACGCTTGTGAATCAGCGTCAGATAGAGGCGCGTGGCCAATGGGAACATCTGGCGGTAGATGCTTGCACCGCCAATCACAAACGACTCATCGGCATCGGGAAGCAAGGCCACCGCTTCGTCGATTGAGCGAGCCAGCACAGCACCTTCAAATTCCGCACCCGTGCGGCTGGTAATCACTATGTTCCGGCGGTCGGGCAGCGGACGCTTGGGCAGCGAAAACCAAGTGTTGCTCCCCATCAGAATGGTGTGGCCGGTGGTAATGGCCTTAAACCGTTTCAAGTCGGCAGGAATATATGCCAAAAGATTGTTTTTCAATCCGATGCCGCCATTCTCATCAATGGCAACAATCATCGAAATCTGCTTGTCAGTCATACATAATATAATTACTGCAAGGTATAAAAAAGATGCATCGCTGTCGGCAAAAAAGAGCACGGATTTGGCTAATGGAACTGGCGCTTTTGATTTTAAATGCTATCTGATTCATAGATATTCACTTACAATCTTATCAATTTTGACAGAAAAATGTGAGGCGGGAAAGAATTTAAAGTATTTTTGACGTGTAATAATGCTAAAAGAGTCTAATTGGTTCAAAGACAAATATATGCACATAACAATAATAGCCGGCGCACGGCCTAACTTCATAAAAATCAGTCCGATTATCAACGAAATTCGAAAAAAACAATCGGAAGGCGTTGATATTCAGTACAGTCTGGTACACACGGGGCAGCATTACGACAAGGTGATGAGTGGCTTGTTTTTTGAGGAATTGAACATTCCCGAGCCCGATGTGAATCTGGCTGCCGGCGGCGGCTCACAGGCAGAGCAGACGGCTTCGATAATGGTCGCTTTCGAGAAATACTTGGCGCAACACCCAACCGATATGGTTATGGTTGTGGGCGATGTGACTTCAACAATGGCGTGCGCGATTGTGGCAAAAAAAATGTGCATTCCGCTTGCGCACGTCGAGGCTGGCATCCGTTCGTTCGATATGACAATGCCGGAAGAGGTGAATCGAATTGTAACCGACAGTCTGTCAGACTATTACTTTATCACATCGGCATACGCAAAAGAGAATCTGAAAAAATGCGGCGTGCCCGATGAAAAAGTGTTTTTTGTTGGCAATGTTATGATTGACAGCCTTTTGACAAATCTTCCACGACTGCATAAACCCAACGAATTCGACCAACTCAACCTGAAAGAGAAAGAATACATTGTGCTGACCCTTCATCGTCCTAATAATGTGGACGATACGGACAACCTTTTGACAATGCTCCGAACCATCGACAGCAATGTCGGCAACGTGCAGGTTGTTTTCCCGATTCACCCGCGCACCAAACAAAAACTTGACGGCATCGACTGCAGTTTTCCCAACATCCGATTCGTCTCGCCAATGGGCTATCTTGAGTTCATTTACCTTGTAAAGAATTCATTAGCAGTGATTACCGACTCGGGCGGCATAACCGAAGAAACCACCATCTTGCGAGTCCCATGCCTAACGCTGCGCGACAACACCGAACGCCCGGAAACATGCGCCATAGGAACCAACGAACTGATTGGCACAAATCCGCAAAATCTAATTCCTGCGTTGAAAAAACTGTTTTCGGGGCAATGGAAAACTGGCGGCACGCCTGAACTATGGGACGGCCATACTGCCGAACGCATTGTAAATGTTATTGTTGAATTTAAAACGAAATAGATATGGCAGAGTACAAAGTATGTAACCGCTGTGTGATGGATACATCAGATTGTGAGATAACTTTTGATGAAAAAGGCAACTGTAACCATTGCAATAATTATGTCAATCGTATAGCAGGAATGGCATATCAAGGCGAAAAGTCTGACAAGGAATTCGACGCTTTGATTGAAACTATGAAGCGAAAAGGTCGCAACAGTAAGTACGATTGTGTGATTGGTATTAGTGGTGGTGTTGACAGCACTTATGTGGCGTATTTGGCTAAGGAACGCGGATTGCGGGTTCTTTTGGTGCATTTGGACAATGGTTGGAATAATCCTGTCGGTGAAGAAAATGTCAAGAATATCGTCAATTTATTAGGCTTCGATTTTGAAACATATAAGTTGGATTGGAACGAATTTCGGCAAATGCAAGTCGCTTTTCTGCGAGCCTCTGTCCCCGATATTGAAGCCCCGACAGATATGGCTATTCCTGCTGCTCTTCATTATTATGCGTCAAAATACAATGTGAAATATATTGTGTCCGGTGGCAATTTTGCGACAGAAGGTATACTGCCAAATTCGTGGTTCTACAATGCCAAAGACACGCGCTATTTGAAGGCCATTCTGAAACGTTATTGTCCTGTGAAAATCAAGAAGTTCCCATTCTTCGGATGGAAAGAAGAGTTTTGGTGCAAAATGGTCCGTGGCATCAAAATGGTGTATTTTTTGAATTATGTGCCGTACTCAAAAGATTCGGCCATAAAGACTTTGGAGGAAAAGTTGAATTGGAAATACTACGGAGGAAAACACTATGAATCAAAATACACTGGTTTTGAACAAGCCTACATTCTGCCGAAAAAGTTCAATATTGATTATCGTCGAGCCACTTTTTCTACGCAGATATGTGCTGGCACAATGACACGCGAACAGGCTCTTGAGGAATTGTCGAAACCCGCATACAATGAAAAAACAATTCAATCTGAGATCAAAGAAATCTGCGACAAGTTGGAATTGACGGTTGATGAATTCAACTCGATAATGAACGAAAAAGCCAAATATTATTGGGATTACCCGAATGATGAAAAGAAATTGGCGTTCATATATTCTGTCTATCGAAAATTGACGGGTAAAAAGGATTATCGGAAAGAATAGATATCGAGGATTTACGCATACCGATGAAAATACTTGTAATAACTCAGCATATATTTCCGATACAGTCGCCACGTTCGATTCGGAGCACCGAACTGATAAAGGAATTGGCGCGTCGCGGACATTCAGTTACCGTGTATGCGGTTTTGGGCAAATATGATTATGCTGATTTTCAGCGCGAAACAGGAATCAAAGTTAAACCAATCCCAATCCATTGGGAACTCCATCCCTACAGCAGCGACGGCGACTCAAAACGAACACTGATTGACAAGATTTTGGGGCGATTGTTGCGTAAATTTGAATTTCCGCTATTCGAATTTTACTATCGAATGGTCAAAATTATTAAAAAAGAGGCGGATGCCGATGTTTTGATTTCTATTGCCGACCCGCACCACATTCATTGGGGTTGTACCCGCGCGAAAGCAAAATATCCTGAAGAATTCCCCAAAACGTGGATTGCCGACTGCGGTGACCCTTTTATGAAAAATGGCACCACAAAAGAGCATTTGCCGTTTTTTGCAAAGTACGAGCGTGCGTTTTGCAAGGCGTGCGACTACATAACCGTGCCGATTGAAAATGCAAAAGATGCTTATTATCCGGAGTTTAGAGATAAAATAAGAGTGATTCCGCAAGGTTTCGATTTCGATTTGAATACCATCGGAAAGTCTGCGCCAAAGAACGATGTGCCAACATTCGCCTTTGCAGGAATGTTCTATGCCGACATCCGGAATCCGCGGTTGTTGCTCGATTATCTCTGCACTGTCAAACGGGATTTCCGATTTTATGTCTACACCCGATTCAACTCATTATTAGCCGATTACGCCGACAGATTGCAAGATAAACTGATTGTGAAGCAGCCCATTCAGCGCACCGAGTTGATTGAAGTGCTAAAAACAATGGATTTTCTTGTGAACATAAAAAACGCCAACAGCCCTAATCAATTGCCCAGCAAACTAATAGATTACGGCATTGCCGGCCGGCCAATACTTGATGTCGACCCGCAAAATCCAAATTACGCGCAGATTGAGGCCTTTTTGAATGGTGATTACTCTACCGCATTGAAAATCGACAATTTGGAGCAATACCACATCAGCAATGTTGCTGCCAAATTTGAAGAATTGTTTAGTTAGCAGTTCAGGTTCATCGCCAGAAATAGATTACACCCCAAAAACATCTTGATTATTACACTCTGGTATTTAGTCAGTTTTCAGCCAACAAACACTAAAGAAATTCAGCCAGTATCTATAACAATTGCCAATTCATCGTTTTTTTGAATCGAACTACGGCATTTTTTCAAATATTGCGGCATAATGCGTTTGCATTGCGATTCGTAATTTAATCTAATTAGGAAATATGAAACACATCTTGACAATGGGGCTCGCAGCGTTGCTTGTACAAGGCGTCTCGGCCCAAAACCCGATTATCCGCGACCAATTCTCGGCCGACCCGACGGCACGCGTCTTCAACGGAAAGGTTTATCTTTTCCCGTCGCACGACATTTCGCCGCTTTCGGCCTACGACTATCCGCGCAAAGACTGGTTCTGTATGAACGACTACCACGTTTTCTCATCGGAAAACCTGACCGACTGGACTGACCACGGCGTGATTCTCGACCAGAAAAACGTTCCCTGGGGCAACCCGACGGCCTACAGTATGTGGGCTCCCGACTGCGTTCAGGGCAAGGACGGCAAGTACTACTTCTACTTCCCCAACGCCACCAAAGGTCGCGGATTCGGCATCGGCGTGGCTGTAGCCGACAAACCCGAAGGACCATACAAACCGCTGGAAAAGAGCATTGAAGGCATCAACGGCATCGACCCGTGCGTGCTTCAGGCAAGCGACGGCAACAACTACATTTTCTGGGGTGCGGGCAACTGTGCAAAACTGAAAGACAATATGATAGAGTTGGCCGACGACAATCCAAAAGACACCGTCAAATGGGGACCGCGCTCATTTGTTATGACAGGCGTAAACTGCCTGAAAGGTCTGCCATCGCGCCAAGCGGAAGGCCCGTTCGCGTTTGAGTACAACGGCAACTACTATCTGACCTACCCGTACGTGGTGAAAGACCGCGAAGCACTCGGCTACGCAATGAGCAAGAACCCAATGGGCCCCTACGAATACAAAGGCCTGATTATGGAAGAGCGCCCCGACTGCTGGACCAACCACCACTCAATCATCAACTTCAAGGGCCAATGGTACTTGTTCTATCACTACAACTACCTGTCGCCCAACTTCGACAAAAACCGCTCTGCCTGCATCGATAAACTGGAATTCAACCCCGACGGCACCATTAAGCCCGTTACAATGACGGTGCGCGGCGTGGGCATCACCAAGGCAACCGACAAGATTCAGATTGACCGCTACAGCAAAATCAGCGACGGCGTTAAAATTGATTTTCTGTACGCCAACGACCCCGACACCACCAAACGTTTCGAAGGTTGGGAAGCCATCTTCTCGAAAAAAGGCGATTGGGTTGAGTATGACGATGTTGACTTCGGACAGAACGACAACATTTCAAGTTTTGCCATAAAAGCAAAATTCGACACAGGAAAGAAAACAACCATTCGCGTACACGTTGACAGCCAAACTGGCCCGGTTGTAGGCGAATTCTCGACTGTAAAATTCCCTGTCGGCATTGTTGCTGACGGCTCGTTAAAGACAACAGGCGCAAAGACAAAGAATCCTAAAGGCGTTCACAATGTGTTTGTTGAGTTGGTTGAAGGCGAGAATGTGGCCGTGGATTGGATAAGTTTTGAATAGAACACACAATTGTAATAACCGGAAGGTGGGGTTGCCAACGCAATTCCACCTTTTTTTATTGATTTTCAATCACAGATTAATCTCGTATTATCGATTATCTCTAACCGATTTCATCCGAAAAAACACAAAAAAAGTTGAGATGGTTGACTTATTCTGTCTTTCAGTTAATCAATCCTTCAGTTCGGTCCTTCAATTAGAATTCTTTCTCCCGACTGTCGATGATGATGGTTACAGGTCCGTCGTTAATCAGTTCCACGTCCATCATTGCGCCAAAGCGGCCTGTTTGCGGTTGGATGCCCGATACCGTCGCAAGTTTCGCCACAAACTCCTCATAAAGCGGAATTGCCTGCTCGGGCCTTGCAGCACGGATGTACGACGGGCGGTTGCCGTGGCTTGTCTGCGCAAAGAGCGTAAACTGCGACACCACCAGAAGTTCGCCGCCAACATCCATAACCGAGCGGTTCATCACGCCGTTCTCATCGTCGAAAATGCGGAGGCGCGAAATCTTGCCCGTCAGGTAATCAACATCGGCCGAGGTGTCGGCAGGCTCAATGCCCACCAGAACCATCAGTCCTGCGCCAATCGAACCAACAACCTCTCCGTCGATGGTCACACTCGAACGTTTAACTCTTTGAATTACAACACGCATCTGTTTAGTTTTAAGTTTTAGAAGTTTTAAGTTATAAGTTGTAAAGTTCAATACAAAAATGCTATTTGTTTGAATTGAAAATCCTACATCCTAACTCCTACTTCCTAAATAAACTCACTTGCAATATTTCCTCAGCACCGCGTAAGCATCCTCAATGCCCATCTCGCCAGCCTTGCTGATGTCGTAGCAGCCTTTTTCTTTGTCTTTCAGATAGATGAGCGTCAGGCCGCGATTGTAGTAGGCTTGCGGCAGTTCGGGACCTGCTTCGAGCGAACGGGTGTAGTCGTCGATGGCGCCTGCAAAATCGCGCGACATACATTTCACATTGCCGCGGTCGTAGTAGGCGATGCCCAACTGCGGATTAAGTTCGATGGCAACATTCAGGTCCTCAATCACTTCCGAGTAATCAGTCTGCACCTCGCGCTTTACCTCGGTGCGGAGAGAGTTCGAATTGTCGCCGTTCAGGCTGACCACGGGCGCAATGTCGTCGAGCGAGTTCATGTACTCAATCATCAGGAATCGCGTGGCGGCGCGGTTCAGGTATGCCAAATCAAACTTTGGGTCGATGCTGATGGCCGACGTGTACGACTTGATTGACTGGTTGTAGTTGTGCACCACGCTGTTGAGCATTCCCTGATGGAAATAGAGACTGCGGTCGAAAGTTGATTGCAGTTTGGCCTGTTCCGTCAGGTTGAGCAGGCTGCGGACGGTGTCCACCGAAAGGTCGGCCTGATGGTCGGCGAAAGCAAGCCCGAAACCAGTGGGACTTTTGCTGTTAAGTTGTTCAAGACTTGGTAGATAAACTGAAATCAGATGGTCGTCTTCAGGCATTTTGGCGGTGAGCAGAATAATCGGCTTCAGGTCGATGACCACGCGGCGGTTCTGCACCTCGCCATCGTCCATATTGGCGCGGTAGAAGTCGCTGTCGAACTCAATCACCTTGCGGAAATTGTACGACGTGTCGGCAAAATCGGCCATCAGCGAATCGCCCGCCGTGCGTTGCATATACTCGTCAATCTTCTGTTTAGCAATGTTCTCGTCCTTTTTCGCGCCAGCGTAGTCGCCAATCTGGTAGCGCGCCGAACTGCGAGCCTGGTACGCTTTCGCGAAATCGGGGAATATCTCGATGGCCTTGCTCCAGTCGCCGATGGCGCCCTTGTAGTCGCCCGCCTCAAACTTCACAACGCCGCGGTTGAAGTACGGCAGAATGTTGTGCGGATTCAACTCGATGACCTTCGAATAATCGTCCACAGCCTCGCGCGTTTTGCCGATTTCCGTGTTCAGAATGGCGCGGTTGTAGTAGGTGAGCGCATTGTCGGGGTTCAGTTCCAGAACCTTGTTATAGTCATCCATTGCACCATTCAAATTGTTTGATTTATAACGGATAATGGCACGATTGAAGTAATATTCAGTTGCTTGCGGGTCGAGTTCGATGGCGTGGTCCATATCGGCTATAGCCTGACTGTAATCACCCTTCTCGCAGTAAGCCAACGCCCTTTGCGCATATCCGCCAGGTTTGTATGAGTTCAATTTGATGCCTTGAGTAAAATCCTCAATGGCGCCATCGAAGTCCTTGATGTTCATTTTTGCATAACCGCGGTCGAAATACGCTGGCACAAACTCCTTGTCAATTATCAAGGCGCGGTCGAAATCGGCAATGGCCATTTCGTAGTTCTTCATCAGAATATACGTGTAGCCGCGGCTTGAATAAAGATTGATGTTGTTGGGGTCTATTTCAATTACTTTCGCGAAATCCTCCAACGCATCCTGATAGTCCTGCTGCAGCGACTTGATGACACCGCGCAGACGGTAGCCGTCGGCAAAGTACGGATTCAGTTCAACAACGCGCTGAAAATCGGCGTAAGCACCCTGATAATCGTCGAGACGGAACTTGCAGAAACCGCGGAAATAGTAGGGTTCAAGCATGTCGGGCTTCACCTGGATGACGGTGTTGAAGGCATTGATGGCGCTTTTGAAGTTTCCTTTGTTCAGGTCGTCGTAACCCTGACGCAGAAAGTGATGAGTGTCAATCTGCGCCATCATCGGCAGCGACAGCAGAAGAAATAATATTGCCAGAAGGGTGCGTTTCATTATCGAATCAATTATGCCACTTCGCTCACCACTTATAACTTAAAACTTTAAAACTTATTACTTAAAAATCCCAATCGCCCCCAACAAAATGAGCAATATGGCTGCGGGCGCCACGTATTTCACAATGAACATAAAAATGCGGAACATTCCCATCGGGTAGCGGCCGCCACTCGACAGTTCGGAATAGACACTCATCGTCTTCATCTTCCATCCCACAAACAGGCAGATGAAAATGCCGCCCACGGGCAGGACGATATTCGAACTCAAGGCATCGAAGGCATCGAAGAAGGTGCGGCCGAAGATGGTGAAGTCGCGCATCGGGCCGAACGAGAGCGTGCAGAGAACGCCCAACGCGGCTATCACGCCAGTGGACAATGCCGTTGCCGAAAGACGTTTAAATTTCAGTTCTTCAGTCAGATAAGCCACACAAACCTCGAGCAGCGAAATGGCCGATGTGAGTGCGGCAAAGGTAAGCAGCACAAAGAAGACGATGCCCCAGACGTAGCCCAGCGGCATTGCGTCGAACACTTGCGGAAGCGTGATATAGACAAGGTTCGGGCCCGCCGACGGGTCAACACCGAAGGCGAACACGGCAGGCAGAATGGCCATTCCCGCAAGGATTGAGACAAACGTGTCGGCCACAACCACGCGCACCGAAATGCTAGTAAGATTCTCATTCCGTGATATATACGAAGCGTACGTCATCAGTGCGCCCATTCCGAGCGAGAGCGAGAAGAACGACTGCCCAAGCGCGTTCAGCACGCTGTTGAAGGTGAGTTTGCTGAAATCGGGCACAAACAGAAATTTCAATCCTTCGGCGGCGCCGTCGAGCGTGCAGGCGCGGATGTCGAGAAGCAGAATCAGCACAAAAAGGGCGGGCATCATCGTTTTCACACACCGCTCAATGCCGTTTTTCACACCCGACATAATGATTATTCCGCACAGCACCATAAAGCCCACCTGCCAGAGCAGCGGCTTGTATGAGTTGCTCACAAAATCGCTGAAAAGCAGCCCGATATCTTCCGACGAACGGCCGTGGAACGTGTCGCCGATGGCGTAGGCCACATACTCGAGCGTCCAGCCTGCCACTGTTCCGTAGTACGACAGAATGATGGCTGCGGCAAAAATCGACAGTCCGCCAAACCAGAACCAGCGCGTGCCGGGCGTCAGCGTCTTGAACGAGCCGAATGGGTTGCGCTGTCCGCGGCGGCCAATCACAAATTCCGACAGCATCACTGGAATGCCGATGACAAAGACGAAAAACAGATAGACCAGCATAAAGGCGCCGCCGCCGTTGCTGCCAGCCTCGTAGGGAAATTTCCAGATGTTGCCCAGCCCCACTGCCGAACCTGCCAGCGCCATTATCGCACCAAACCGCGAACCGAATCCTTCTCGAGCCATTTTATGAATTTAAAAGTTCACCGTGCGAGGCGCGCCAGAGAAGGTGTTGAAGGTTGCCACTCCCTCCTCGATATACATCACAGCAGTGTTGCTGTCACCAACTTTGTACATTCCTTTCAAGTCGGGATTCTGGTCGAGAACAGCCTCCTGTGCTTCGGCGGTGTCGTCAGTAATGAGTCGGCCGCTTACGCGAATCCATTCGCCCTTTGATGCGTTCCAACCGCAAAGTTCGAACTTGCCGTTGGCGGCAATCTGCTTGTAAACGTTTTTCGATTTGGCGGTAATCAAGTAGAGTTTGTCGTTGTAAACCGCCAATGCCCCGAACGGGCGCACACGAGGCTGGTCGCCGTCGGTGGTGGCTAAAAAGAATGCACCGCAATCTTTCAGCACCTTCTGAATTTCGTTAGCCGTTGTTGTCTCCATTGTTTGTGATTTAACTGCCTGTGCGCCAAACAAAATAATGGCGGCAAGCATGATTCTTGTTAATGTTTTCACTTTGTAGGTAGTTTAAAGTTTGAAAAATTTTGTGTTTCATTCAGGCCGTAAAAATAACAAAAGTTGCAAAGAATTGATTATTGGCTAAGTGGACGTTTCCGAAACTTACGTATCTTTAGCGATGCTAAACAATAATCAATTAGTTTAAAACGATTGCCGTTAGACATTTTGTAAAGAAAAGACAATCAACAAATTATGTAAAAACAATTAAATCTTATTATAATGAAACGCATTTTTACTCTTTTGTTTGGCGCAATGCTTGTAGGACAGGCATGGGCACAGACAACTTTTGTAGTTGACAGTTTAAAGTATACGGTTACTGATGAGACGAATCATGAAGTTTCCGTTGGCAGCGCAGAAAACAAGCCCGATGGCGATCTCGTAATACCATCCATAGTTGAAAAAGGTGGAGTAACTTATACTGTTACGAGCATTGTAGATAGTGCGTTTTCAATGTGCGTTAATTTGACATCTGTGACTATACCAAATTCTATTCTGTTCATTTACAAACATGCATTTTATGGTTGTAACAGTCTCACATCGGTTTCTATCCCCAAATCTGTAGTATGTATTGAAAACGGAGCATTTGAAAACTGTAATAATTTAGCAAAAGCCACATTTGGGAGTATCGAAAGTATGTGTAATATCTCATATCTTACCGCTTCTGCCAACCCTTTATATTATGCACATCATCTTTATATAGAGGGGGAAGAAGTGACAGATATTGTTATTCCTGATAATATTACAAATATATGCTGGAGTGCATTTATTGGGTGCAGTAGCCTAACCTCTGTTACTATTCCCAAATCAGTTATTAAAATCCAACCTTTTGCGTTTGGTAGTTGTTCCAATTTGACAAATGTATATTTAGATGATAATAACGAAAATTTCACATTGGAAGATGGAGTATTGTTTAATAAGGATAAAACGCAATTAATATGCAGTTTAACAAAGAAAGCAGGTAATTATACCATACCCCATTCAGTTACAAGCATAAATGAGGGTGCTTTTTATAATTGTGGAGGCCTTACTTCAGTAACCATTCCTAATTCAGTTTCAAACATTGGGAGATTTGCGTTTAGTCTTTGTACTGGTTTGACTTCGATAACTATTCCAGAGTCAGTTACAGATATTAGTGAATCGGCATTTTCATATTGTTACGGACTAACAACAGTAAATATTCCCGAATCGGTTACAACCATTGAAGAATCAGTGTTTAAGGCATGCACATACTTGACTTCAATTAGCATTCCTAATTCTATAACATCCATTGGTAAACAAGCATTCTCATACTGCTATCGATTGACTTCCGTTACCATTCCTAAATCTGTTGAAAGCATCGATGACGAAGCCTTTAATAATTGTTACGATTTAAGCCATATTGTGTGCTATGGGGCATTAAACTACAATTCGGAACTACCGACCATTGGTGATAAGGTGTTTGATAACAGAAATTGTACGATAACCGTACCTTGTGGGCAAACACAAAACTATAAGGATTCGGATTGGGGGCAGTATACAAATCTAACATATAATGAAGATTATCTGTATGAGTTCACTGCCGAAGCCAACAATCAGGAGATGGGCAGTGTTGAGATTCTTCAAATGCCCGACTGCTCAACCCCTGCAAAAGTCAAGGCTACGGCCAACGAAGGATATGTTTTTGTGATGTGGGACGACAAAAGTACCAATGAAGAAAACAGCAACGTACATGTTAGCGGTGACAGGCACTGCACCGCCTATTTCGCCCCTGCCGATGCCGACATCAACATCATTCCAAAGAACTACAATACAGCCTTTTGGTACTACAACAGCGACACAAAAACGCTGCACGTTGGCGGTCACGGTGACTTGACAATCGAAGCCGATTACATGTGGGGCGATTTGCCGAAAACCGAGGTGGAGCACGTGTTTATCGAAGATGGTTTTACTTATATCGATGCATCTACGTTTCAAAATTTCACTGCGTTGAAAGACGTACGTTTGCCAGCAACACTGAAAAAGGTTGGCAGTACAGCGTTTAATGGCTGCGAGAGCCTTGAGTCGGTTGTGATTCCCGAAGGTGTTACAGAGATTGAGTATGCTGCATTTAACGGCTGTAGCAGTATGAAGTATGCCGTGCTGCCAACTACCTTGCAGCGACTTTGGACGTATGCGTTCTCTTCATGCACATTGCTCGATTCCATTGTAGTTAAGAACAGCACCGTGATTGAAATACCTTCAATGGTATTCGGCGGGTCGGTAAATAAGAAGTTCTATATTCCTTGCGGGAAAAAATCGGCATACATCAATAGTGATTGGGAGATATATGTAACCAGCGAAAACAACTTTGTTGAGACAATGGTTTACGATTTGAGTGTTGCCACGAGCGACAAAGAGCGAGGTACGGCGGCCATTACACAGGCTCCCGATTGTGGCACAAACGCAATAGTAACTGCCACTGCCAAAAAGAATTACCAGTTCCTGAAATGGAGCGATGGAGCAAATGCAAATCCGTATATATTATCTGTTGATAAAGACACTTTGCTCACGGCAATATTTGTGGGTAAAGAATCAACAATAACGGTTTCAGCCGATACCAATGGTGTAGTTAGCGTTCCAAACGCAGCCCATTTTGAGGATACGGTGCAACTAACTGTTACGCCCAAAATAGGTTATAAAATTGACAATCTTGCTGTTATTACTACCGATAGCGCTGTAACATTACACAACAACCGTTTTTTGATGCCAGCAACGGCAGTGACTATCAAAGCGTCGTTTAAACTGATTGATTATCAAATCACAACTAATGCAAAAAACGGTACAATCATAGTTCCCGAAACTGCGCACTATGGTGATAATGTGACTTTTAGTATTAAACCTGATGTTGGCTATGAATTATCATCAGTCAGTGTTAAAGACACAAACGACAAGAATGTCCAACTGATTGACGATAAGTCATTTGTAATGCCAGCAACAGATATTGTCATTTCTGCTAAATTCAAACAGATTGATTATCAAATCACAACTGAAGCGGAAAATGGTAAAATATTAATTCCTGAAACATCGCATTATGGCGATACAGTAACGTTTAGTATAAAACCCGATATTGGCTATGAATTATTATCAGTCAGTGTTAAAGATACCAATGATAAGAATATTCAACTGGCTGATAATAAATTTTTGATGCCCGCAACTGATGTGAATATTTCAGCAACGTTCAAACTGGCTGATTATAAGATTACTGTCGATATTAAGAATGGAAAAATCACCGTGCCCGAAACCGCGCATTATGGCGATACGGTGATGTATGAATTAGAAATTGACCATGGATATTGGTTGAGCCAGTTAAGCGTAAATTACAGTTATTCTGCGAATAAACAGTTTTTCATCATGCCTGCAGAAGACCTGACAATAACGGCAGAAATCCTGCGAATCAGTCACAGTGTTAGATTTGAGAACGACGAATGGCGTGAATATTTAGGCGACACAGTAACACTCGATATCGAGCCAAGCAGTGGCTCGCGTATTGAACTTTACTTCAGGGATTTATTGGGTACCGATATCGAAGTTGAGATGGTGGGTGAAACATCATTTATCATGCCCGATTCCGATGTGGAAGTGATGTATAGTTATGTAGAGGTAAAGAACACTGCCGTTGCCGAATCCGCCGCCGATAATTTGCTGGTTTACGCCCACGGCAACACCATCATTGTTGAGAACGCCACCGATGAAATCTGCGTTTATGATGCAATGGGACGTTTGATTGTAGAGACGCCACATTGTGACGTCTCTACCGAAATCCGCATCAACACCGCTGGTGTTTACATTGTGAAGGTTGGCAACATTGCAAAACGGGTGATGGTGAATTGATGGTTTGTTCCAAATAATGAAATTATATGGAAGGGGCGAAAGTTTTTTTGCCCCTTTCCATTTTAATAACCCATTTGCAAGGTGTTTTGTAAAATTTTCAATCAGATTTCTGAAAAAATTACCAGCGCAACGACACCCATTCAACTCCAATTCCTACTGCTATAAACGTGTTTTTACAGCGGTAAAAATCGCTCAATTTTGTTTGGCTATCGGCTCGCCATTCGTCGATAAAATCCTAATACATCGGCGATTGGCATATTTTTTGCTTTTTGAGCATTCGCTTAATTAAAACTGATTGTATTATGGTAGTACAAGGCAATTTGGTCAAGGCTTTCGAGTCGACCTTCAAGAAACACTGGGATTTACCTGCTCTTTCGATTTACAAGGGCGAAACCCTGACCTACGGCGATATGGCCGTGCTGATTGAGAAAATCCACATTATGTTCGCACAGTGCGGCGTGAAACCTGGCGACAAAATCGCACTTATCGGCAAGAGCCACCCACACTGGGCGGTATCATACATTGCCACAGTTACTTACGGCTGCACAATCGTGCCAATTCTGGTCGATTTCCATCCGAACGATGTGCAAAACCTTATCACTCACTCTGATGCAGTGATGCTTTTCTGCGGCGATATGGTTCTGCCAAGTCTCTCGGCTGAGAAAATGCCGTTGCTGCGCGCCATCATCAATATGACCAACTACACAGTGGCCTTTGAGCGCGACGAGTACAACGTGAAAGCCGTGATGGACAACATCGACGAACTTTTTGCAAAGAAATATCCTAACGGATTCACTGCCAACGATGTGAACTACGAGGCTGTTGACGGCGAGGCACTTGCCGTAATCAGTTACACATCGGGCACAACGGGCTTCTCGAAAGGCGTTATGCTGCCGCACCGCAGTCTGATGGCCAACATCGAGTATGCTGAGCGCAATATGGAACTCAATGCGGGCGACCGTATGTTGAGCATCCTGCCGCTGGCACACGCCTACGGCTGCTCTTTCGAACTTCTGTGGCCATTATGCGTGGGCACTCACATCACATTCCTTGGCCGCTCGGCTGGCCCGTCGGTGCTGCTCGAGGCCTTCAAGGTTGTGAAACCGCACCTGTTGCTGCTGGTTCCGCTGCTCATCGAGAAGATTTACAAGAAACAAGTGCTGCCGAAAATCAGCACCACTGGTATGAAAATCGCCCTGCACACACCAATACTCAGCGGCATCATCTGCAAGAAGATACGCGAATCGCTGGCCGCATCGTTCGGCGACAGTTTCCGCGAGGTTGTGATTGGCGGTGCTGCCCTTAATCCTGAGGTTGAGGCATTCCTGCACAAAATCAAATTCCACTATTCGGTTGGCTACGGTATGACCGAATGCGGCCCGCTGGTAAGTTACGCAGGCTGGCGCAGCGCTCGTATGGGCTCGTGCGGAAAATTGGTTGACGCTCTTGAAATGACCATCGACTCACCGGATCCGGAGAAACAGCCGGGCGAGATTATGGTTCGCGGCGAGGGCGCTATGCTCGGCTACTACAAGAATCCGGCTGCAACCGAAAAGACCATCGACAAAGAAGGCTGGCTGCACACCGGCGACCTTGGCGTACTCGACAAAGACGGATTCATCCACCTGAAAGGCCGCAGCAAGAGTATGATTCTTGGCCCGTCGGGTGAGAACATCTACCCTGAGGAGATTGAGGCAAAACTGAACGCTCTGCCGTATGTTCAGGAGCAATTGGTTATCTCGGACCAAAACAAACTTGTTGCGTTGGTTTATCCCGATGTTGACCTGATGAAGAACAAAGGCCTTCAGATGGCTGACCTTGAGGAGATTATGGAGAATAACCGCCGCGAGTTGAACGACACACTGCCGAAATTTATGCAGGTATCGCGCATCCAACTGCAGGAGAAAGAGTTTGAGAAAACACCGAAACAGAGCATCAAACGCTTCCTGTACGAGAATCAGAATTAATTTTTCATAGGTTAATAATTTGGTTGGGGTGCAGTCGGGTTTCCGGCTGCACTTTTTTTGTGCGTTCTTCGCCGTAAGCGAATCCTAAATCCTAACCGCTAAATCCTAAATAAATCATATCTTTGCACCCAAAATTTTACATAGCAAGAAAATGAGCAACATCGAACTTAGCGAGCAGGAACTGCAACGCCGTCAGAGCCTTGCAGAACTTCGCAATTTGGGCATCGACCCCTATCCGGCAGCCGAATATGTGGTTTCGGCCTACTCTACCGACATTAAAAACGAGTTCAAAGACGATGCGCCGCAGCGCGACGTGACCATTGCCGGCCGCATTATGAGCCGCCGCATTATGGGCAAGGCGTCGTTTATCGAACTGCAGGACAGCAAGGGCCGCATTCAGGTTTACATTGCCCGCGACGGCATCTGCCCCGAGGACAATGCCGATATGTACAACGTGGTGTTCAAGAAACTGCTTGATATTGGCGACTTTATCGGCATAAAAGGATATGTTTTCCGCACACAGATGGGCGAGATTTCGGTCCACGCAAGTGAACTGACAGTGCTGAGCAAGAGCCTGCGCCCGCTGCCAATCGTCAAATATAAAGATGGTGTGGCTTACGACGCCTTCGACGACCCCGAGTTGCGCTACCGCCAACGTTATGTTGATTTGGTTGTAAACGACGGCGTTAAGGAAACTTTCCTGAAACGTGCCACAATCATCCGCACGCTGCGCTCGATACTTGACGAGGCCGGCTACACCGAGGTGGAAACGCCTACCCTTCAGGCAATTGCGGGCGGTGCGTCGGCTCGTCCGTTCATTACGCACTTCAATGCGCTTGATATTGATATGTATATGCGAATTGCCACCGAACTCTACCTTAAACGCTTGATTGTGGGCGGTTTCGAGGGTGTTTACGAGATTGGCAAGAATTTCCGCAACGAAGGTATGGACCGCAATCACAACCCTGAGTTCACTTGTATGGAACTTTACGTTCAGTATAAAGATTACAATTGGATGATGAGTTTCACCGAGAGGATGCTCGAAAAAATCTGCATCGCGGTGAACGGCTGCACCGAGAGCAAAATCGGCGACAACATTGTGTCGTTCAAGGCCCCGTACCGCCGCCTGCCTATTCTCGACGCCATCAAAGAGAAGACCGGTTTCGACTGCAACGGCAAGTCGGAAGACGGAATACGCCAGTTCTGCCTGTCGAAGGGAATGGAAGTTGACGAGACAATGGGCAAGGGCAAACTCATCGACGAGATTTTCGGCGAGTTCTGCGAGGGCACATTCATCCAGCCGACATTCATCACCGACTATCCGGTTGAAATGTCGCCACTTACAAAGATGCACCGCTCAAAACCGGGACTCACCGAGCGCTTTGAGTTGATGGTGAACGGCAAAGAGTTGGCCAACGCCTATTCAGAGTTAAACGACCCGATTGACCAGTACAACCGCTTTGTTGACCAGATGAAGTTGGCCGACAAGGGTGACGACGAGGCAATGATTATCGACCACGATTTTATGCGCGCTCTCGAATACGGAATGCCGCCAACTTCGGGTATCGGCATCGGCATCGACCGCCTTGCAATGTTTATGATTGGCCAGCCAACCATTCAAGAGGTTCTGCTCTTCCCGCAAATGAAACCCGAGAAGAAGGCTCAGACCGTCACACCCGACGATTTTGTTGCGATTGGCGTTCCCGCCGAGTGGGCCGAAGTGGTTATCAAAGCCGGATTCAATTCGGTTGAGAACTTGCGCAACTGCAAGCCCACACAGGTGCATCAACAACTGAACGGCTACCGCAAAAAGAACAAACTTGAGATTCCCGCACTATCGCTCGACGATGTGCAGAAATGGTTTGAATAACCTAACAAACAATAAATCAGACAGCAAAGTCCGTTGGAAACAGCGGACTTTTTTTATTCCATCGCTCTAGATGCTTTTTGGTGGATGCTTTCGCCATAAATTGGCGAACTGATTTTTCGGCACAGTTTGAAATACTCGTCCGCCTTTGCGCGGTTGCCTTCCCGTTTGTAAATCAAGCCGATATAATAAGCCGAGTAGCAAGGATAGTATAGCGTTTTTTCAAGATTTCGGTCGATTGCAGCCTCGTAGAACCGTTTGGCATTCTCAAAATCGCCAGTTTTGTGGCATACGCGCCCCATTCGGTAGTTATATTCATTGGTCTGTATGGGCGAGAATCGCGTTTTTTGCTGACTTGCGGCTTCAAGAACTGATTTACAGAGTTGATAATCAGCCGCATCAAAAGCCAATCGCGCACGCAAAAGCAGCGTGTCCCAATAGTGGTACATGGCGCACTCATATTTGGCTTGAGCATCGAGCGGCGTGACCGCAACTGACTGCATAACTTTCAGACAGAGAGCCTCGCTGCCAGCGTTGTCGCCCTTCAAAAACAAATGCCACGCGAGTTTGAATTTGGCGTAAAGCACATTCGACGGGTTGTGCTGATTCTCGATGAACTGATGAAGGTAGAATTCACACGAGTCGTTCCCCGCATTGAGCATTGCGTTGCCAATCTTTAAATTAAGCAGATTAAAACGACCGCCAAAACATGATTCATAAGCCGACGACAGCGTTCTCAATGCCTGTGCCGTGCTGTCGGCAGCAATCAGCCGTTCGGCAGCAGTGTAAGCCGCAAGCGGGCTGCTTGTCCGCCATTCATAGCCAAACTTTTGCATCAGACGCAACGCTGCGCTGTTGTCATCGCTTGCCAACGGAAACAGCAGCATCGACGCGATTTCAATTTCGCGTTTAAACTGCTCTGGCATTTTTGTTTGCAGCGTAAGTTTCTCAACCACAGCGCAATACTGCTCTGTGCGCTCGGCGCTCGTGAGATTATCGGCAAACAGCGGGGCAACATTCTGCATCTGATTGTCCATAATCAGTTCAATAAGGCGAAAACGCTGTCGCATCCAATCTTCGCTGGCAAGACTGCCGAGGGCTTGCCGTGCCTTGATATATGCCGCGTATGCCGCCAAATATGAATCGTTTACAAAATGCGCGTAACATTTCATCAGATAGATGTCGCTCAAGCATTGGAGGTAGTCGGGCGAGCCATTGTCGTAGTGCTTGATGCTTTTCAAAAACTCGGCAAACGCATCGGGCTGCGGTTTGTCCAGCGCTGACAACTGTTTGACAAACAGCGCATAAGCCGACAACCAAGTTTTTCTGTAACTGTCGGGCATTTGCGCAATAATGTTGTCGGCCTTGCCAAACTCGAGGTTGATGATGGCCTCGTGGCATTCCGCACAACCATCGTGCGGCAGAGCCTTTATCGGCATCAGCACCGCGGCCAACACAATCACCAACATCAATCTGACGAGTCTGCACATAAGATGTTCCCTTTCTGCTGCCAAGTTACGGTTTGTTTGCGATAGTCGAAAAAAAAAGGATTGCCAATGCAGCAATCCTTTATATAACAATCGGTTATTGATTACTCTTTAATGTCGTCCAAGCCAGAGTCAACCAGAATACGACCGCAGTACTCGCAAACAATGATGCGTTTGCGCGAGCGGATGTCGACTTGACGCTGAGGCGGAATCTTGTTGAAGCAACCACCGCAGGCGTCGCGCTGAACGGTAACAACTGCCAAACCATTACGTACGTTGGCACTGATGCGGTTGAAGGCTGTCAAGTAGCGCTCATCGATAAGTTTCTCAATCTCGGCCTTTTTAATATTCAACTCGTCTTCTTTCTTCTGTGTTTCCGAAATGATGCTGTCCAATTCGCTGCGTTTTTGCTTCAGGTCGCCCTTGCGCTCCTCGTATTTGGTCTCAGCAGCCGCAATAATCTCCTTTTTGTGCTCCACTTCAGCGGTGAACTCACGGATGTGCTTTTCGCTCAACTCAATCTCCAAAGTCTGGAATTCAATCTCCTTCGACAGAGAATCGTACTCGCGGTTGTTGCGGACATTGTCCTGCTGCGACTGATATTTCTTAATGTCTTCCTGGCACTGAGCAATTTTATGTTTCTCATTCACAATGCCTTGTTCAGCCTCTTTCACTTCAGCCTTGAGGTTTGAGATACGGGTCTGCAAACCAGCCAACTCGTCTTCAAGGTCCTGAACTTCAAGAGGAAGTTCACCGCGTAAACTCTTGATTTTGTTGATTTCAGTCTGAATCTGCTGCAAATCGTACAGATTTTTCAACTTTTGCTCCATCGGGATTTCCACCTTTTGATTTTTCTCATCCATTGCGTTATACGTATTTTATTGGATTTGTATTTACCTTCGTCAATCGGACTGCAAAATTAGAAAATTTTCCAGTAACTAATTCATAAAAAAGTTCTTTTGTGAACTGCTCACTTTCGTAGTGTCCGATATCGGCCAAAACAAACGGATAGCGGGCATCGAAAAACTGATGGTATTTGATGTCGGCAGTGAGCAGAATATCGGCGCCAGCGCGCATTGCATCGCCAATCAGGAAACTTCCGGCACCACCGCACACAGCCACTTTTTCAAAGGGTTTCTCGGGCAAGCGGGTGTGACGTATGCAGCCGCAACCAAAAATCTGTTTCACCCTTTGCAGAAAATCGGCGGCATTCTCGGGCACCATCAGCGTGCCAATGATGCCGCTTCCGGCCATTTCGTAGTCGTTTTCGAGCGGATAGATGTCGTAGGCCGGCTCCTCGTAGGGGTGAGCGGCCAACATTGCGCCCACGATTTTCGAAAGTGCGTGCGCTGGCGCAACGGTCTCAATCCGAGTCTCGTCTTCGAAATGAGTCTTGCCAATTTTGCCTACAAACGGATTGCAGCCCTCTCCTGCCCTAAACGTGCCCTGACCTTGCAGATTGTAACTGCAATGGCTGTAATTGCCTATATGGCCCGCTCCTGCATCGAGCATGGCGTTGCGCACGGCTTCGGCATGGCTTGTTGGCACAAAAACCACAATCTTGCGCAGATTGCCGCTCGTGGGGGCAAGAATTTTGGTATCAACAAGTCCTAATTTGCCAGCAATTTTACTGTTGACGCCATTCAGCAGCATATTGTCGAGATTGGTGTGGGCGGCATACACTGCCACATCGTTTTTAATGGCTTTGATGAGTGTGCGCTCAACTGCGCTGCTACCGCTGAACTTTTTCAGTCCGCTGAACACGAACGGATGGTGAGCAATTATCAGATTGAAGCCCAACCTGATGGCTTCATCAACAACCTCCTCGGTCACATCAAGGCAGATGAGCGCGCCTGTGGCCTCGGCCTCGCGGTCGCCAACAATCAGCCCGGCATTGTCGTACGACTCCTGCATTGCCAGCGGCGCCACCGACTCAATAAAACCTGTTATTTCAGATATTCTCATTTTCGATAAGTATTTCTGTGACAATCTAAAAAAGCCTTTCAGAAACGTGACTGAAAGGCTTTAGCAAGAAATCTTATTTTTACCCTTTAATTACGGTCTCAATATTAAGCAATCCGCGACTAACAAGCAAATTTTTCTGCAATTTTTTGTCTCTAACCAAACAAAAAGGTTGGAAACAAAAAAGGGGCGATTTTCATCGCCCCTTTGGTTTATCCGAATTAATCAGAATTAATCGTTAATCATCACGCGTTTGGCTGCGCTGCCGGTCTTCACTACGTAAACGCCTGTGCCGTTAACCTGGATCTCGGTGCGGCCAGTCTCAGGTGCTACGCGGCTGATCAAGCTGCCCATTGCGTTGTAAACGTAGATGTAATCTGTAGCGTTCTCAACTACAACGGTGTTGCCGTAAGCGAAAATGTTGACTGCCTCTGCAGCCTCGTCAGCAACTGCTGTGCCCGGAATCTCTTCCTCATCCTTCTCGAAGATGGCGGTGAACTCGAAGCCGGTCTCCTGTACTTGCTGCAGCAACTCGAGAGTGAGTGTGACGGTGCGCGGGTTGTCGAGCACGCTGTCGCTCCACATTACGAAGTGGTAACCCTCGTCAGGTACTGCGGTGAGAGTGATTGTTGCACCGAACTCAAGTGTATTTGAAGATGCAGTGATCTTGCCAAATTTCTCGTTGAGTTTGACAACGAATTTCTCCTTCTCGAACAGTGCTGTAACAGTTGTGTCGCCGGCTACAATCAGTTTGCGCGGGTTGGTGGCTGTTGTGTCATCGGCCCATTTAACAAAGTGGTAGCCCGGATTTGCAGTAGCGGTGAGTGTTACCTCGGCATCCTTGTCGTAAGTACCAGTGCCCTCAACCTTGCCGTTCTGTGCCTCTGCGGCAACCTCGTAAGTTCTGGCTGCGAATGTTGCGGTCAGTGTGGTGTCGCTGACTACCTCAAGGGTACGTTTGGCTGTCTTCACGCCGTCGCTCCATTTAACGAAGCGGAAGCCTGCGTTGGCTGTTGCCTCAAGAGTGGCTGTTGCGCCGTACTCGTAGGTTCCTGCACCGGTGAGTTTGCCGTTGGCGGCATCTGTAAGTGTCACTGTGTAGGTGTTGATTGCGAACTCTGCGGTGAACGACAGGTTGCTCTTAACTGTTGCCTTGCGGGTCTCAGTAGTCACATCGTCGCTCCATTTTACAAAGTGGTAACCCTTGTTGGCCACTGCCTTGAGTGTTGCCTCTGCGCCGTGGTTGTACTTGCCTGTGCCCTCAACGGTTCCGTTGGTGGCTGTTGCGGTAACATCATAGGTGTTGATTGCAAACTCGGCTGTGAAGGCCACTGCGGCTGTCACGGTCACCTTGCGGGTTGCATCGGTTACGCCGTCGCTCCATTTAACGAAACTGTAGCCCTCGGCGGCAACTGCCTTGAGTGTTGCCTCTACGCCATGGTTGTAGGTGCCTGTGCCCTCAACTGTACCATTGGTGGCTGTTGCGGTAACCTCGTAGGTGTTGATTGCAAACTCTGCGGTGAGCGAGAGGTTGCTTGTGGCTGTGAACTTGTACGGGTTGGCAGTCTCGTTGTTGCTCCACTTAACAAAGTGGTAGCCTGCTGCGGCTGTTGCGGTGAGTGTCACCTCTGCGCCGTGGTCGAACTTGCCTGCGCCCTCAACTGTGCCGTTGGTGGCGGCAACCTCGATGGTGTAGTTGTTGATGGCGAACTCTGCCTTCAGTGTCACATTGTCGGTGACTGTGACTACGCGCGGGTTCTCCTCAACGCCGTCGTCCCACTTAACAAAGTGATAGCCTTCCTTCGGTGTTGCGGTAATGGTGGCTTTCTCACCATAGGCGTAATCGCCGGCACCCTTAACAGTACCGTTTGCTCCGGCACTCAAAGCAACCTCGAACGACTTGAGGCTGAACTTGGCGCTGAATGTTGAATCACGCTTAACAATAATGGTGCGGGTTGCATTCTTGTAGCCCTCGCCATCATCGGTCCAGCGGACGAAGCGGTAACCCTCGTTAGGTGTGGCTGTCAGAGTGGCCTCCTCGTCGGTGAGGTACTCACCGCCACCGTTTACAGTACCACCCTCGCTAGGTGTAGATGTAACAGTGATGACGTAGAGGTCTTTGTCGGCCGGGATAAAGAGCGGCGACAGAACAACATCTTCCTCAACTGTCATGATGAGCGGGTTCTCAGTGTTGTCTTCTACATCCAAACCGTCCCAGCGGACAAACTTGTAGTTCTCGGCAGGCTCAGCCGTGAGCGATGCCTCCTGGCCGTATTCATACTCGCCGAGGCCGTCAACCGAACCGTTTTCAACTGTCTCAGCCAGCGAAACATTTAATGTGTCAATTCCGAACAAAGCCGACAACAAAACGTTGTCCACCACATTGAATTGATACGGGTTGGCAGTCTCACCATTGCTCCAGTGAACAAAGTGATAGTGGTCGTCGGCAGTAGCGGTGAGTGTGGCAAGAGCATTCCAGTCGTACTCGCCGTCGCCAGACACTGAGCCATACTCCGACTCAGCAAGTTCAACATTATATGTGTCGATTTCGTAGATGGCGGTAACGGTGGTGTCTCTCAGAATTCTGATTGAACGATCCTCCTCATCATAACCGTCGCTCCACTCAACAAAGTGATAGTGCTCGTTGGCCTCAGCAGAGATGTTAACTTTTGAACCCCAGTCGTACAAAGTGGTCTGTGTCTGCGACGGTGTGCCGTTTTGAGCCAGAACCGTGAGACTGTGCTGGTCGATAGCAAACACTGCAATGAATTCAGCATCGGCGCTTATGTTTTCCAAAGTGATTGTTTCACTAGTGTAAGCGTCGTTGTCCTGCCACTGAACAAAGTGGTAATGTTTTGCAGGAGTTGCAATGATAGTGGCTGACTCGCCCTGAAGATAGACAGAACCACCAGTTACTGTTCCCATTTCAGGATCGTTGGCATTAGCAGTAATAGTGTAAACTTCCTGGTCGACACCTTTGAAGAATGCTGTATAAACTGTATTCTCTGTTGCAACAATTGTGTGCGGGTTTTCGGTGCTGCCATCGCTCCAGCGGAGGAACTCACAACCTTCGGCAGCATAAGCCTCCATTTCAAATTCCTCACCATAGACAACTGTACCGCTTTCGCTGACTGAGCCTTGAGTCTCATTGTTTGTTGCTACAGTGATGGTTACAGGAGCCTTAATCTGCAATTTAATATTGTCGACTATATCCTCATCATAGAATCCTGCGCTGATATAGTAAGTCTGGCCAGCAGTCAAATAACATTTGATTCTGAAATTATCAGTTGACAATGCCTCTGGATCTACAAATTCTTCTTCGTCATCATCATCGATTTCGTCATCAATATCGTCATCAATATCGTCATCAATATCGTCATCGATATCATCATCGATATCATCATCAATATCGTCATCGATATCGTCATCGATATCGTCATCATCATCGTCAACATCGTCTTCTGGTGCAACTGATTTGACACGATCATCAATATCATCAATTTCTTCGTCATCATCTCCCGGATAATCGTTATATATGAGAAGATTCATGTCAGAATCGAATAGCACACCATATGTGTCCTCTGTGCTCTCGGAGAAGATGACGTAAGTGCCCGACTCCGTAGGAGTGAACTTACAGTTGGGGTTTGGTGTGTTAAAGGTTTCCAAACGACTTGGGAAATAACTTCTGCCGAATGTTGAGTAAACATTGTTCTCGCCAACTATGACTACCTGAATATCGTGGAATTCAGCTTCAACTGTGGTATCATTAACGGCAACAATTGTATCGTTGAAGTATTTATTCGAACCATCGCCCCACTGAACAAAGAAATTGTCCTCGTTAGGAACGGCGGTAAGTTTTACTTCTGAGTAATAGGGGAAAACAACTGATTCCTCAATGATAGCCGGTTCATCGTCAGATTCCAAATTCTTGGCGGCTATTTTGCCATTGCCTTCAACCTTAACGGTGATGACTGCCGGACCTTCAATATTCAGTGTGAGTTCGCCGACTATACCTCCATAATAGTAACCAGCAGAAATGTAGTAGGTCTCCCCGCCAGTCAATTCATAGTTAATACGGAAATTTTCATTATCACCTCCTCCATCTTCATACTCAAGCGGATTCATTTCCGAATCGAACAGCACACCGTATGTGTCTTCATCGCCTTCGGTATAGAAGGTATATTCGCCCGACACTTCGGGAACAAATACGCAGTTGGGGTTTGGTGTGCCGTAATAATAATTTTCCTCATCATCACCTTCTCCATCATCATCACCTTCTCCATCATCATCACCTTCTCCATCGTCTTCATCCTTTTCGCCGTTGTCAACATAAAAACTCCGTCCATATGTTGCGTAAACAGTGTTCTCGCCTTTTACAACAGGCTGAATAGCGTGGAATTCGATTTCAACCGTGGTGTCCTTACGTGCGACAAACCTATTTGTAGAGTCTGTGCTACCGCCGTCCCATTGAACAAAGAAGTTGTTGATGTCAGGATCGGCGGAGAGTTTAACTAGCGAACCGTAGGTGTAAGTGCCGGTGCCTTTTACCTTACCTTCACCAGCAGTAATCTCAGCGGCGACGGTTACTGGCGCCATAATCTGCAATTTGAGTTCATCAACAATACCCGAATACTTGAATCCAGCGCTGATGTAGTACTTTTCTCCGGCAGTCAAATCATAACGGAATGTTGAGACTATCAACTCTTCCTTTGGTCTTTTTGGTATTATCTCATACACACGCTCCTTTGCAAGAGGATTAAAAGTGGTTGCCAAACAATTCGCATCAGAATCAAATAAAACTCCGTAAGTGCTTCTCTCGCTTTCGATGTAGAAGACATATTCGCCAGACACCTCGGGAACAAACACGCAGTTGGGGTTAGGTGTGCCTTCATAATTTACAGGTACGTCTATATATGGTACAGGTTCTTCCTGCACAGGTGCGTCTATCAGCACTTCCCCATCTATTTTTGCACCATCTTTACCAGGTTCAACTAAGACAACATCATTTCCTTGCACGTATGTAGCAAAAACAGTGTTAGCGCCTTCGTAAACTTCCTGAATTGCGTGGAATTCTGCCGAGCATACGGTGTCCTTAACAACAGTGAGTTTGCTATTGAGGGATGTATTCGAACCATTGCCCCACTGAACAAAGAAATTGTTCTCGGCAGGAACGGCAGTGAGTTCAAGTTCTGTGTTGTAATCGTAAACGCCTTCTTCTGCGCCTTCAATTGTTCCGTTCTCAGCAGTGAATGTGACTGAGTACTGTGCAATCTTGAAGTAAGCGTACAAAGTTGAGTCACGGTCTACTGTAAATGTGTACGGATTTTCAGTTACATCGTCGCTCCATTTATCAAATTCGAAACCAATGGCAGGTGTGGCCGTAATTGTCGCTTCTTCACCATTTAAGAATTGACTTCCACCGCTAACTTGGCCCATTTCATTCTGATCTTCCGCTACTTCTACGCTGACCGTGAAGATGTCGGCGCCCGTAGCAGCGAATATGGCCTCAAGTTCCAAAGCATCGGTGATTACCAACGATATTTCAGAATCGGTTGATCCATTGCTCCAGCGTACAAACTCTACATCATCATCGACAGGAATAGCCTCAATCGAAACCGTTTCGCCTGAGTAGGTGTAGGTTGTGTTAATTTCTGATAGGGGTTCATCTTCATCAAACGAAACTTGGCCCAACTGGTTATCGTTCACCGTGATGTGTACTGGAATTCTGTCGTAACGCCATACAGTGGTGTAATTGTTGGGGTTCCAGGCTTCAGACCAGCCTTCGGGTTTTTCTTCTGCTTCGCAGAGGATTATGAGGTCATTGTTGTTTGCAAACGCAAACTGGCCAATACTTGTAACGCTGCTAGGAATGGTTACCTCAGACAAGTTACAGCCCTCGAACGTACTTTCGCCAATGCTCTCAACACCGCTCAAATCGACATCTGTAAGATTCTCGCAGTCCGTAAACGCCTCTTTTCCTATCAAAGAAACATTATCACCTTCGGCAGTGCTTATAACAACCTCTGTTACCCTATAGTACACATCATACCAAGGATACTCACTAAAATTTTCATGAGAGACGTCACCCTTAAGGGTTAAAACGCCCTCCTCGTCCAAACTCCATTTGGCAATGTCGAACAAAACAACATTATTATTATCTATCCAATATTCGTCCCAGCCTTCAGGAGTTCTACTCTCAGCATAAGTTTTGACAAGCAGATCGTCGCAGGCGTCGAATGCTTGTTCTCCCATTGAAGTGACTGTTGCAGGGATAGTGGCCTGAGTCAGCGCGTCGCAATGGTAAAATGCATGATGGCCAATGGTGGTCAGGGTTTCGGTCTGGCCGAAATCGATGGATGCAAGTTGTTGGCAACCAGCGAACGCTTCATTGCCAATTTCCTCAATGCCGCTTAAATCAACGGCTGTAATATTCGGGCAGTTATAAAACGCCTTATTACCTACCGAAGAGACATCATCGCCTTCGGCAGTGCTTATAACAACCTTATTTATCTGTTCGCAAACACCGAACCAAGGATATTCGTTAAGATAATCAAAAGTGAAATCATCTTTAATGGTTAAAACGCCTTCATCGTCCATACCCCATTTGTCGATGGCGAACAAAACAACAGTTCTATCGTTGCACCATTCTTCGTCCCACTCTTCAGGGTATCTGCTCTCAGCATATGTTTTGACAATCAGGTTTTCGCTGCCATCGAATGCTTGTTTTCCCATAGAAGTGATTGTTTTCGGAATTGTCACCTCAGTCAGCGCCTGGCAACCGTAGAACGCATGATCGCCAATAGTGGTCAGGTTTGTGGCCTGGCTGAAATCGATGGTTGCAAGATATGGGTATTGAACAAAACTAACAGCATCTAAGGCTGTAACATCAGCGCCAACAACAACTTTTTTTATCAGGACGGCCAAATCAATCCACGGATAAGGAGCATTATCATCATAATCCACATCTTCCTTAAGTGTAAACACACCGTCCTCATCCAAGTCCCATTTGTTGCCTAACCATCCTACATGGAAAGTGTTAGATTCAACACCCGTCTTTTTCCAATCACTATTCCACGCCGATATTGTTTCCAGGTCTGCCTCGCATTTGATATATTTGAGGTTGCTGCAACCCTCGAATACATAGCTGCCTACCTGAGTGACTGTCTCCGGAATTGTGACCTCAGTCAGTGCGTCGCAGTTAGCGAATGTATTTGTGCCTATGGTTGTCAGGTTTTTGGCATTGCTGAAATCAATGGTTTCAAGTGCGTCGTAGTCATAGAACGCCAATAAACCGATTTCTGTAACATCCTCGCCAACAACAACTTTTTTTATCTGGTCGCGGAAACTGAACCAAGGATAATTTTCAGAATCTTCGTATGTGATGTCATCTGTTAAGGTTAAAACGCCCTCTTCGCTGAGGCTCCATTTGTCGCAGAGCCATCTCACAGGGAAATAGGAGTCATTACCTTTATAGTTCCAACCCGAAGCCCAGTCAGCCGCTGCAGTTGCTTCCGCCTCGCAGTTGATGCATTTGAGGTTTCTGCAGCCATAGAATACGTTGTTGTCTACCTGAGTGACTGATTTCGGAATTGTGAACTCAGTCAGCGCGGAGCAGTTCATGAACGCTTCGTCGCAAATAGTGGTGACAGATTCAGGAATTGTGACCTTAGTCAGTGTGGAGCAGCCTTCGAAGGCACGATTGCCAATGATTTTAACTGTATTCGGAATCTCCACGCTGCTGTTTTCACCAACATATCGTAAAAGCACGTTCTTTTCCTCATCGGAAAAGACAAATCCATCAGAAACATCATAAATTGTTGCTGTAAGGTCAAGACCAGCATAATTATTAGAACCGTCAGAACGGAATCGCAACTTCATATTCGGCGCTCTACTGGTTATCGATATATTAACAACTGTACCATTTGATGGACTGGCAAACATATTTGAGCCACTGTGGGCGCTTGTCGTAAGTTGGGTAGTGCCGTCCCAAACTTGCATATAGTCCCATTGATATGAACTCCATATCTCAGTAGCCAGCGTTCCTTCCAGTCCCAAAACCTTGCCTTCGGCAACGCTGATTTCCAGGTAACCATTCGAATTGTTCGAATAATTGGCATCTCGCCCGCCAGAATCGTAAATTTTGATTGAGTAGCCAGCGGACTCGCCCGTTAGGTCAACGGAGGTAGTAGTCCCGTTTGTTGGAATGGTTAAAGGAGTTGGATTCGCTTCTGCCGCCCTGGAGACAAACGCTGCCGCCAAAAGGCATACTAATAAGGGTATTTTCCTCATAGATAAAGAATTAAAAGTTATTAAAAAAGTATAAATTTCACTAAATTAGGTGCTTGGCCTTGTGGTCAAAAGACTAATTGAGGTGCAAATATCGGCATTTATTTTGATTTCGCCAACAGAAATTACTTCTTGGTCAAAATATAAATCGTATTCGATGTGTAGCGGTCGTTCTGAATGGTCTCAACGGTCATTCCGAGTGAGGCGGCAATCTGGCGCATACGCGTTTCCGACAGGAAGCAGAGCCGCTCTTCGGTCTTGTTGAACTTGATGATGCGCGTCGACATCAGTTCGGTGAAGCGTGTCAGGCGGTGGCGCTGCTGCTCTTCGGTGTTGCCGTCGCGGATGATAATCTGGCCGCCGTCGGCAAGGGCTGCCACACACTTATCAATCAGTTGCTGCTGATGGTCGGCGCTCATATAGTGCAGCATATCGTTCATTATGAACACGTCGCTCTGCGGCAGCGGATATTCGAGCGCGTTGGCCTGCTCGAACCGCAGATGGCAGTGCTGACGAAGCCATCCGTGCTGCGCCACGGCAATCTTGTCGTCGTCGTAGTCGATGCCCAGAATGTCGCGGTCGGCCGATGTCTGCGCAAGCATATAGCACAGCGGACCGAATCCGCAGCCAATGTCGGTGATGCGGGCGCGGCGCGGCACTAGTTTGTCGAACAACTCGTAGTTGCCTTCCATACGGATTTTCACGCGCAGGTACCACTCTTCGACGGGCCCCTTGAAGATGAAATTATGCATTATGCGGCTGTGGATGGCCGTGCTCGACGTGGTTGTAAGTTCGTTGTAGAGTTTTTGGTATTCGGCTTTGAACCAGGCCGATATGCGTTTTGTGCGTTCCTGATAGGTGTCGCCCCACGAGCGGTCGGTGTGGCTGATGCGCGGCAGAACGCTCACCACAATCTTTCCGCGCCGAACCATAAACGGCTGGTTTTTAGGTATCACGTCGCCAGTGCCGTAGAGCAGCACGGGCACAATGTCGAGCCCGAGCGTGTCGGCAAGCATAAACGCGCCCTTGTGGAAGCGCCCGATGCGGCCGTCGGCAGAGCGTGTGCCTTCGGGGAAGATGACCACCGAAAAGCCTTCGCTGATGCGCTGCCGCACCGTTTCCTGATTCAGTTCA
>JAEEPS010000105.1 GCA_016284875.1 Salinivirgaceae bacterium
TGTCAAGAAGTTACCACTGCCACAGGCTGGGTCTAAAAATTTCAGTTTGCTAATTTTATTTTGAAGCGCTACAAGTCCGTTTTTCTTGTCTTTCTCATTTTTGGCAATGATTTCTTTAAACTCATCATTCAACTCATTCATAAACAGCGTGTCTATCACCTTATGAATGTTTTCGATAGACGTGTAATGCATACCGCCACCGCGCCGCGTTTCTGGGTTCAAGGTTGACTCAAAAAGCGAGCCGAAAATGGTGGGACTGATTTCACTCCAATCAAAATCATCGCTTGCTTTTTCCACCAAAAGTTGTTTAATCTCATATGTCAATGGCGGAATCTCATCGAGTTTTGCGTCAGAGAACAAACCGCCATTAACATACGGAAACGCCAATAATTCAGGCTTTTCAAACTTGCTGCGCGTTTTTTCAGGCTGGTCAAGAATTGTAAACAATTTCAAAAGGGCATCGCGCAAATCGGCTATGCCAATTGGTTTCAGATAATCGCCGAACATCGATTTCTTGCCGAAAATGCCTGCGTCTTCGGCGTAAAGGCAGAATACAAGTCTGACACACAGCTTATTAAGGTGTTTCAAATCTTCTTCTGTGACTTCGCCATATTGTTCTCTTAGTTTGTCGTAGAGCAGCCCAACCAACTCGCCTGATTTGAAACTCAGTTCTTTTTCTTTTTGAATGTGAACATTGGTTTCTTCCACCAAAAACGACAACCTATAATATTCTTTTTCAAGGTCTTTCAAGTAGATTTGTTCAGGCTCATCGTATGGTTTTTCCATATCATAAACCAAAAATTCATCGAAGTTGCAGGTTATAATCCATTTTGGGTGCTGGCTTAGCGGTAGTTCCGCAATGTATTTTTTTGCCTGTTGAAAAGGCGTGAGCATACTGCCATCCGATTGTTTGATTGGTTCGCGCAAATCTTTGTTGCTCGATTTTTGCTCAATCATCACACGTGTTTGTGGTATGTAGGCATCAATAAAATTGGTAATTGTCTTATTCTGAATCAAGTTTTTGACTTGTTCTTCAAAATAAATGTAGTGGGCAAAGTCTTGTACTTCAAACACATTCGTCAGTAGGTCAATCCAAAATTTTGAAGTCTCACCCTTCTCGTAGCCGTGGCCTTGCCACGTTGCCACAAACCGCTTTGCCGCGGCAGATTGTTCTTTTGGTGTCATTTTGCGCTCTTTATTTGCGCACCCACTTATCTGTTTCGGCGAAGCGGGCAATCACAAACGGCCAAAAAAAACGTGGACTTTGAAATATCCACATTCTGAAGGCCTTGAGACTGCCCGCTGCAACAGATAAGTCAAGCCCACGCATAAAGCGCAGGCATCTACTTGACTTACTCGAGTTGCAGCATTAAAAAGTTCTCAAGTTTTCAGAATGCCACCGAATAATAAGCAAATGCTTAATTAATAATATGTTACAAAATCAATTCTATTTCTGTTTCGTGATATAAGTGTTTTTTTGTTTCACATATAGCAAATGTAAGAATATCTAGGAAACGCTGTCGGCCTTGCTGAAAATTTAGTTGCTACAACTTAAAGAAAACAAAACTTGCTCTACCATTGATTCCTATTCCTTTCAAACTCAACCCTAAAAAAGCAAAACGGGCTTTATGCCCGTTTGCAAGATTAAGCCTGAACATTGGGGTTGCGCTCAACGGTGATTGAGAGATACACCTGATTTTCTGGGTGCGTGTCGGGCACAAGTTGGCTGATTCGGCAAGCGAACAAACTGTTCCAACCAGCCTCCAGCAAATGAGCCAAAGCCGTGTTTTCGGCACGCGGAATGTAGCCAAGCATATACGGTTCCTCCTCGCCAGGTTTGTTGTACAGCACGGCCACCGCGTTCGGGTCGTGGCGGTTGTCGGGGTCAAGTTCCAACTGCAACTCTGTTCCAACCTTCAGTTCGTTCCAAACCAAGTCGGCATCGTAATACCTACGTCCTGCCAAGTGGCAATCCATAAAAAACTGTCTTCTTGCTCTCATAATCAATACTTTTTAAAAGTTAGACATTCATTTTTGGGGGCAAAAAACGCATAAGGGTGTGCGAAATACGGGGACAGGTTTGAAAAATTTTTGAAAAAAGTGAAGATTTTTGAAAAAAAAGAGTTTCGGGTAATGGGGAAACTATGTTTTGGAATAACAAGTTTCAGAACTAGCCTATGTTTTGGAACAAAATTTACTCAAAGTTGCCTATGTTTTGGAACAAAAATTATTCAAACTTGCCTATGTTTTGGAACAAAAATTATTCAAACTTGCCTATGTTTTGAAACAAAATTGTATATTTGCAACTGAAAACAAACACATTACAAGATGTTCAAACGCGACATAATATTCGACTTGGAAAAGTGGGCAAAAAAGACGACTCACAAACCTCTTGTTTTACGTGGTGCAAGGCAGGTGGGAAAAACCACTGCAGTGAATCAGTTTGGCGAACAATTCGACAACTATTTATACATCAACCTTGAAGACAAGGCATTGAACAAAATGTTTGATGAAGCGTTGAATGTCAGCAATTTACTGACCGATTTGTTTGCCGCCTGCGGAAAAATACGCAAGCAAGGCAGCACTCTGCTTTTTATCGATGAGATACAATGCTCACCGACGGCAGTTGCGATGCTGCGCTATTTCTATGAGCAATTACCTGATATTCACGTTGTTGCGGCAGGTTCACTGCTCGAGAGCCTAATCGACCGTCACATATCGTTTCCTGTCGGACGCGTTGAATATATGGCGATGCGACCTTGCTCGTTCCGCGAATTTTTGACTGCCTCTGGCGACAATCCGCTACGCGAACGCATAGCCGAAGACCATACCGCATCGGGCAGTTTTCATCAGAAACTGATATCGGCTTTCAACCGCTATGCACTAATTGGCGGAATGCCCGAAGTGGTTAACGAGTACATCGAGAATCGGGATTTGATGTCGCTCAACAGCATATACGACACGTTATTGCAAGGCTATCGCGATGATATTGAGAAATATGCGGCCAACCACACGCAGAACAACATAATCCGATACATAATAAATAATGGTTGGGCCGAAGCCGGGCATGCAATCACGCTGAACCATTTTGCTGGCTCCGAATATCGGTCGCGCGAGGTGGGCGAATCGCTGCGCACAATGGAAAAAGCGATGCTGCTAGAACTGGTTTATCCCGTTACGCAGACGCAACTGCCAATCCTTCCCGACCACAACAAATCGCCGAAACTGCTATGGCTCGACACAGGCTTGGTAAATTATTCGGCTCACGTGCAGAAAGAAGTTTTCGGCGCAAGCGATATACTTGATGTCTGGCGCGGAAGCATAGCCGAACAGGTTGCTGGTCAGGAACTTCTGACTTTGAGCAACAGCGTCGGCGAACATCGGAATTTCTGGGTTCGAAACAAAAACAACTCAAATGCCGAAATTGACTTTGTGTATCAGTTTGATTCCCTGTTAATTCCTATAGAGGTAAAATCGGGTCACAACAGCCATTTACGCTCGCTGCACTCGTTTGCCGACAACAGCGAATCGTGCCCTATAGCCGTCAGAATCTGGTCGGAGCCATTTTCGGTGAACGACGTGAAAACCGTCAACGGAAAGACATTCAAACTGATAAACTTGCCTTTCTACTTGATTGGGTTTCTGCCGGAAATACTCAAAAAAGAGATTTAGATAGACTCATTAATAATATCTTTGACAAACTAAAAACCATCAGACTATGCCGATAATAGAGAATCCGCAAACAACTAATTGCCAATGCTTTGCACTAACAGGGCGGAACATTGTGCTGAAAGCCGACGGCAGCGCTGTCACGTTTGCCGACCTGACTGAAATTAAAACTTCAGATAACAAGGCCGATTTATTTGAAGAACAGGAATTTGGCATTTGCGTTCTGAACTTCGAGACGGCCGAGCCTCTGCCCGACCGCTTCATAACCAAAACAATCCGCCAGTTCTTCAACGAGAGCGACGAGCCGACCGTTTTCCGCACATCGCGGGCAAAAGCGGTGGCCAACTGGCGGCAGAGCACGAAATTTTGCTGCACGTGTGGTGCAAAACTCATTGAGAGCAAGCAGTTTACCGCACGCGAGTGCCCGGAATGCGGCAAGATTCATTTTCCGCGCATTGAGCCGTGTGTGATTGTGCTTGTGAGCCGCGGCGACAAGATTCTGCTTGCCCGCCACGTGCAGCGCAATCAGGACATCTACGCCTGCATAGCAGGGTTCATTGAGGGTGGCGAAACGCCCGAGCACGCCGTTGAGCGCGAGTTGCAGGAAGAAATCGGCATTAAGGTCAAGAACATCCGCTACCGCGGCAGCCAGAGTTGGCCCTTCCCCGACCAACTGATGCTCGGTTACACGGCCGAATACGAGAGTGGCGAAATTCACCTGCAGAAAGACGAGATTGCCGACGCCGACTGGTTCAGCCGCGACAACTGTCCCGCCAGCCCGCAGCCAGGCTCCATCGCCTACAGGCTGATTCATACCATTTATTGATTGACTGAAGGACTGAAGGATTGAATAACTGAATGCGTGAATGATTGAATGAAGAATTGATTAAACGAATCCGTTTTTTTCCTATCTTTACGCATACTAAACAAAAACAACTATGGCAACAAAATTCTATCGTTGCAGCATTTGCGGCAACATCATTGTAAAAATCATCGACTCGGGCGTTAATCCTGTTTGCTGCGGCAAGTCGATGGAGGAACTTGTGGCAAAAACTTCGGACATGGGCATGGAAAAGCACGTGCCTGCAGTCACCAAAATCGATGACCATACGCTGAAGGTTGAAGTTGGTTCGGTTCAGCATCCAATGGTTGACGAGCACTTCATTCAATGGATTTACCTTGAAACCGAAACCGGCGGTCAGTTTGTGAATCTCACGCCGCAATCGCAACCTGTTGCTCTGTTCGACATCAGCCAGTGCAAACCTGTGGCTGTTTATGAATTCTGCAATCTGCACGGGCTTTGGAAGAAAAGTTTGTAAAACTGAACGTTCCTGACGGCGCCCGTGTGCTGCTCCACTCCTGCTGTGCGCCTTGCTCGTCGGCTATTGTTGAGTGCATGCTTAAAAACGGCATCCGTCCAACGATATTCTATTGCAATCCAAACATTTATCCTCAGAGCGAATACCGCATACGCAAGGACGAATGCACCCGATTCGCACTCGACTTGGGGCTTGAGATTGTTGACGACGACTACAACCACGAGCAATGGTTGCAGACCGCCTTACCCCTTGCTGATGAACCCGAACGCGGCCACCGGTGCCTTGAATGCTTCAAATACCGACTGCTGCGCACAGCACAATATGCCGAGCAAAACGGCTTCACATTGTTCACCACAACGCTTGCATCGTCGCGGTGGAAAAGCCTTGAGCAAATCAATGAGGCTGGTACATGGGCGGCATCAAAGGTTGCCAACGTTGCATTCTGGGACCAGAACTGGCGCAAAGGCGGCTTGAGCGAGCGCCGCATCGAAATAATCCGCCAGTACAAGTTTTACGAGCAGCAATACTGCGGCTGCGAGTTCAGCCTGAAAGCATCAAACGAATGGCGCAAAGCAAATGGCAAGGAGTTGATTGTCCGCAATGCCTAAAAATCGGCTCAAACTGGCCTGAAATCCCCACTCCCGCACTATTGCGGTGCAAACGTTTTTCCACCTTTGCGCCCGAAAAACGCTTTTGATTTTCACACACATATAGAATCGCGTCATCGGCAAAAAACGGCCGTTGATAGAGTTGTTGCGCAATAATTTTTAAGAAAACTTTTTAGAGCCTTAAAGTTTTCTACTTTTGCGCCCTAATTCAGAAAAACGCGCAAAATGGACGCTAAAGACTGCATAATTGAAGGGGCCCGACAACTTTTCAGAAAAAACGGACTGAAAAGTGTAACAATGGACGAACTGGCGCGGTCTTTGGGTATGTCGAAGCGGACCATCTACGAGAATTTCAAAGACAAAAACGCGCTCATTGAGGCGTGTCTGCTGAAATCGGCGGCCGACGCCACCGCTCGGAGAAACAAGATTCTCGACTCAAACTCAAATGTTTACGAAGTAATGTATCAGTTTGCGCAACTGCAGCACCAAGAATTTAGCGGCATCAACCCCGTGCTGTTCGACGACCTGCGCAAATACTATTCCGACCTGCTGGCCAAATCGAAAAGCAAAAACCAAAACAACTCGCTCAAACTGCTCGAACGGCTGTTCAAGACGGGAATCGACGGGCAGTTCTTCAACGGTGACAATTTCAACGTGGAAGTGGCAAGCCGTCTCATCTGCAACTCAATTGAGTTTGCGATTGACCTTATCGATAATCACAAATTCGCGCCATACGAGGTTTACCGCACCATCTTCTACCCTTTCTTCAGGGGCATCAGCACCGAAAAGGGCATCAGCGAACTGGACAAGGTGAACCTGAAAATGTGCGAACACAAAAAGCAATGACAACACTATTTAAATTATAAAACAATGAAACAGAAAATTCTAATCACAACTCTGGCTACAATGGCGGTGAGCCTTGCCGTGGGGCAAGCACCTGCCGACTCTGCAGCCAACAGCCAGGCTCTGACGGCCGACGCTGTGAAAGCCGACACCGCTGGCACAATGCGGCTGACAATGAAAGAGGCGCAGAACTACGCCATTGAGCACAACTACTCAATGCAGAACGCATCGCTCGACGTGCAGAAGGCCGAGGCCGCCCGCTGGGAAGCCATCTCGACTGTGCTTCCGCAGATTTCGGGCTCTATCGGCTACTCGAACTACTGCGGCTACGAAATGAGTTTCAGTATGGGCGGCGGCATTATGGACTCGTTCGGGCCTATTTTTGAGGCCATTGGCAAGGACCTGGCGGCCGCTGGTTCGGGCACCAACTTCGCCAACACTATGGCGCAAATGGCTGCGGCTCAGCAGGCTGAGTCGGAAGAAGGCGGTATGAAAATGCCGACTACGGCGACTTTCGGCGTGCAGGTGGCTGTGGCACTGAGCGGTACGCAGTTTGTGGCAATGAAGTTGAGCCGTCTGGCTCTTGAAATGTCGGAACTGTCGAAGCAGAAATCGGAACAGGACATCCGCAACCAAGTGAAGAGCCTTTACTACTCGGCTCTGGTTATGGAAGAGACGGTTGATTTGCTCGACCGCAATCTGGAAAATATGAAGAAACTGCTCGAATCGACCAACAGCGCCGTGAAGGTGGGCGTGAGCGAACAGATTGACGCCGACAAACTGCAGGTGCAGGTGCTGACAATGGAATCGGGCATCAACTCGACAAAGCGCTCGCTTGAAATGGTGTATAACGCTATGCGTCTGCAACTTGGCGTTGACGTAAGCACAAAAATCGAACTTACGCAGAAGATTGACGACCTGCTCAACCTTGAACTGACAATGCAGTTGCTTGCGAACGAACTGAATTTGGACAACAACTACGACTATCAGTTGCTTCAGAAGAACGTTGAACTGAGCGGCAAGCAGGTGAGCATTGCCAAGTGGAACCACACCCCCACGCTGAGCGCCTACTATCAGCACTCAATTGTGAAATACATTGGCGACAAGGGCTTCAGTATGACGCCGCCGAATATGATTGGCGCGACGCTGTCGGTGCCGATTTGGTCGAGCGGAAACAAGTGGAACTCGCTGAAAGAAGCCAAGATAAACTATCAGGAACAGCAGAACACGCTTGAGAGCACCACCAACGCGCTTTTGGTGCAGCACAACCAACTGAAATACAATTTGGCGTCGGCCTACGAGACGTTTGAGAACCAAAAGCAGAACACCGAGGTTACTCAACGCGTGTTCGACAAGACGAGCCAAAAATATGAGCAGGGCGTGGCTTCGAGCCTTGAGGTGACCAACGCGGGCACCAACCTGATTTCTGCGCAAAGCAGTTACGTTCAGGCACTTATGGAACTTGTGACGGCGCAAATCGAACTTGAGAAACTTCTTAACATCGACAACAAATAATAATCAATAATAAAAAAGATAAAACAATGAAAACTAAACAGTTAATCAGTTTTGCAATTTTGGCTTGCGTGGCTTTGGCAGCCGTAAGTTGCAAGCAGGAAGAGAAAAAGGCAGAAAAAGCCCGCATTGAAAAGGTTAAGGTTCAGAAACTTAAGAAAGTGACCATCGACCGCGTGTATGAAGTTTCGACAACGCTTCAGGGCTACGAGACAATGAACATCGCGCCGTCGCTCACGGGAACCATTGAGCACATCTACGTTGAGATTGGCAGCAAAGTGTCTGCAGGTCAGGACCTTGTGCGTATGGACCAGACACAGTACAAGACAACCAAACTCACCGTTGACAACCTGACAACCGAAATGCAGCGTATGGACGCGCTGAAAGAGAGCGGCAACGTGTCGCAGCAGGTTTACGACCAGACCAAGGTGGCCTACGACCAGGCCAAGCAGAACCTTGATTTTCTGCGCCAGAACACGTTTGTGAAGGCAAAATTCGCAGGCAGCATATCGGCCAAGAACTATGAGGACGGCGAACTCTACGGCGGCGGCCCGATACTGACGCTCACACAGATTGACAAACTGAAGGCCTACATCAACATTCCCGAATCGTACTTCCCGCACGTGAAGGAAGGAATGTCGCTGACGCTGAAGTCGGACATCTACCCCGACAAAGAGTTCAAGGCCGTGGTTGAGATTGTTCACCCGACCATCGACGCGTCGAGCCACACGTTCCAGGCCAAAATCAAGATTGACAACAAGGCCAACTACCTGCGCCCAGGAATGTTTGTGCGCACCACAATGCCCATCTCGCAGCAGGAAGTCATCATTGCCCCCTATCAGGCTGTGCTGAAGCAGATTGGCTCAAACGACCGCTACGTGTTCGTCAACAACAACGGCCGCGCCAAACGCGTGCCAGTGAAAATGGGCCAGCGTTTCGACGAGAATGTTGAAATCATCACCGACGGCATAACCGAGAACGACGAACTTGTGGTTGTCGGCCAGGGCCACCTGATTGACGACGTTCAAATCGACATTGTGAAATAAACCAGCCATTTTGTTGGAAACAAACAAGATACAAAAATGAGTATATATAAGACATCCATAAACCATCCAGTCACCACATCGCTGATATTTGTGGCTGTAATGATTATAGGCCTGTTCTCGCTGAAGCAGTTGCCTATCGACCAGTTCCCCGAAATGGACCCGCCCTACGTAATGGTTATGACCACCTACGGCGGCGCCAACGCGAGCGAGATTGAGACCAACGTGTCGAGACTAATGGAAAACACGCTGAACTCGGTCGACGGACTGAAGGAAATGAACACCATATCGAAAGACAACATTTCGGTGGTGACAATGGAATTTGAGTGGGGCCTGAACCTTGACGACATTGTGAACGACGTGCGTTCGTATGTGGATATGGTGAAGGACAACCTGCCCGACGGCTGCTCGACGCCGTTCATCTTCAAATTCAGTTCGAGCGCAATGCCGATTATGATGTACGCCGTTACGGCCAACGAGAGTTACTCGGGCCTTGAGAAGATTATCGACGACGACATCATTCCGCAACTGAACCGCGTGAACGGCATTGGTAACATCTCAATGTCGGGTCAGCCGACGCGCAACGTCTACATCGATATTGAGCAGGAAAAACTCGACGCCTACGGCATTCCGCTTGAACTTGTGGGTCAGGCCATTAGCGCCAACAACCTGAATATGTCGTCGGGCAATGTGAAAATGAGCAAAGAGCAGTACGCCCTGCAGGTGCGCAGCGAGTATGCAAGCAGCGCCGAAATCAACAATATTGTGGTGACGACAACGCCCGCTGGAAAGCAGATTTTTGTGCGCGACATCGCCACCGTGCGCGACACCATCAAGGACCTGTCGCTCGACGAGAAGATTAACGGCCGTGAGGGTGTGCGCCTTATGATTACCAAGCAGTCGGGCGCCAACGCGGTGCAGATTTGCAAGGACGTGCGCGAGACGCTCAAGGAAATGAAGGACAATCTGCCCGCCGACATCAACATTGAGAACATCTACGACTCGTCGGAAGAGATTCAGAACGCCATCAACAGCCTTGCCGAGTCAATTATGTACGCGCTGCTGTTTGTGGTGCTGGTGGTGCTGTTCTTCCTGGGCCGCTGGCGCGCCACGGTCATCATCGGACTCACCATCCCTATCGCCCTGATTGTGGCGTTCATCTACCTGCTGGCTGTGGGCAGTTCGCTCAACATCATATCGCTCTGCTCGCTCACCATCGCCATTGGTATGGTGGTTGACGACGCCATTGTGGTGCTCGAGAACATCACCAAGCATATTGAGCGCGGGTCGAGTCCGCGTGAGGCGGCCATCTACGCCACCAACGAGGTGTGGATTTCGGTTATCGCCACCACGCTGGTTATTGTGGCCGTGTTTGTGCCGCTGACAATGCTTTCGGGTATGGCGGGCATCCTGTTCAAAGAGTTGGGCTGGATTGTCACCATCGCCGTCTGCACATCGACAACGGTGGCCATCTCGCTGACGCCTATGCTTGCGTCGATAATGCTGAAGGGCAAGAACCTGGTGATTGAGAACGGCAAGATTGTTGAGAAGAAGGCGGCTGTGAAGAAGTGGTCGTATGAGAACACCGTGGTGCGCCTGCTCGACAAGATTGACGCCCTGTACGCACGCCTGCTGCGCGTCTGCCTGAACCATAAGAAACTGACAATGACTGGCATTGTGGGATTCTTCGCGCTCTCGCTGCTGCCCGCCATTCTGGGCTACATCGGCACCGACTTTATGCAGCAGTCGGACAACGCCCGCGTGAACGTGACCATCGAACTTCAGCGCGGTACGCGAATTGAAGAGACTCTGAAGACCGCCCGCAAACTTGAGGCGCGCTTCCGCGAACTGATACCCGAAATCGAGATTATGTCGACATCGGCTGGTACCAACGACGACGCAAGCGTTGGCGCGCTCTTCGCTTCGACCAACAACAACAAGATTTCAATGATTGTGCGCTGCTCGAAAATGTATGACCGCGACCGCTCGATTTTCGAGATTGCCGAGGTTATGCGCGAGGAAATGAAGCAGTATCCCGAAATCAACAAATACTTCTGCTCGACATCGGGCGGTATGGGTGCGCAATCGGTTGACGTTGAGATATATGGCTACGATTTTGACCAAACAAGCCTTCTGGCCGAGGAAATCCGCCAAATGATTAACGACAGCATTCAGGGCGCCCGCGACGCGCAAGTGAGCCGCGAAGAGGACCGCGCCGAACTGAACGTGAAGGTTGACAAGGAAAAACTGGCGCTGCACGGCCTGACATCGGCCACAGTGGCCACCTACGTGCGCAACCGCGTGAACGGTATGACGGTGGGCTTCCTGAAAGAGGACGGCGACGAGTACAGCATCATCGTCCGCCTGAAAGAGGAAAACCGCAACTCTATCAGCGACCTTGAAAACCTGACCATTCC
>JAEEPS010000159.1 GCA_016284875.1 Salinivirgaceae bacterium
CGTGTTCATTGCCAACGGCACCCGCGACAATGTGCTGCTCGACATTGTGAACAACCGCCTGAAAGATTTCACCCGCTTTGTGCCGCACAACAAAACCACAAACGTGAAAAAGTGGCTGGCACACTCGCAGTCGTTTGCCAAAGGTTATGTAACTGTCAATCAAGGCGCAATGGAAGCCTTGACGGGCGAAAAGGCCACCAGTCTGCTCTTCATCGGCATAACTGGCGTTGAAGGCTCTTTTGAAAAAGGCGATATTGTCGGCATCTACGGGCCTGACGGTCAGGAACTTGGCATTGGCCGGGCGATGTACGACTCGCAAACCGTGGCCGAGTGTATGGGCAAAAAACAGAGCCGCCCGTTTGTGCACTACGACTACCTGGTTTTGAATTGAATGATTGATTTATTGAATAATTGAATGCGTGAACGATTGAAAATCATTTAAGTTTGCGCTTCAGTTTTCGCTAGCATTGGCGTTCGGCGCTAGTGCTCGCGTTTTAGATTTTAGTTTGCGTTTAAGTTTAAGTTATGGATTGCACAGAGTTATTTGAGAAAGTCCGGCAGGCAAGCCGCGGTATGGTTTTCCTGACCGAAGAGAAGATTAACAATATTTTGCGCGACGTGGCCGACGCCATTATTTCGCGCACAGGCGAGATTCTGGCCGCCAACAACAAGGATTTGGCGCGTATGGACAAGGCCAACCCCGTTTACGACCGTCTGCAACTCACCGAGCAGCGCATTGCCGACATTGCCGGCGATATGCGCAACGTGGCTTCGCTGCCCTATCCGGTTGGCCGGACGCTCGAAGAACGAGAACTGCCAAACGGACTGAAACTCAAAAAGGTAACTGTGCCAATCGGCGTTATTGGAATGATATATGAAGCGCGTCCGAACGTCACTTACGACGTCTTCTCGCTCTGCCTGAAGTCGGGCAACGCCTGCATCCTGAAGGGCGGTTCCGATGCCTACGACTCGAACGTTGTGGGTGTTGGCATCATCAAGGAAGTGCTGCGCCGCCACGGCGTAGACGAGAACTGCATTGCGCTCTTGCCCGCAGGTCACGCCGAAACCGAGCAACTGCTGAAAGCCACCGACTATGTTGACTTGATAATCCCACGCGGCAGCAAGCGGCTCATCGATTTTGTGCGCCAAAATTCCATTGTGCCCGTCATTGAGACTGGCGCTGGCATCTGCCACACCTATTTCGACGAGTTCGGCAACATTGAGTGGGGAAAACGAATAATCTTCAACGCCAAAACGCGCCGCGTGAGCGTCTGCAATGCCTTGGACTGCGTGATTATCAACAAGAAACGCCTGGCCGACCTGCCTGCTTTGGTTGCCGATTGCGCCACCAAAAACGTCATTGTCTATGCCGACGAGCAGGCCTATGCCGCGCTCGACGGAAAATACCCCGCCAATCTGCTCGAACACGCTGACGCACAGTCGTTTGGCACTGAGTTTATGGACTATAAAATGGCCGTCAAAACCGTTGCCGACATAAACGAAGCGTTGGCGCACATTGCCCGCTACAGTTCGCGTCACAGCGAGTGCATTGTAACTGACAATCAGGCAAATGCCGACCTATTCCGCAAGGCAGTTGACGCCGCCGTGGTTTACGTGAACGCCCCGACGGCTTTCACCGACGGCGCACAATTCGGCTTGGGTGCCGAAATCGGTATCTCAACGCAGAAACTGCACGCTCGCGGCCCAATGGCCTTGCGCGAACTCAACTCGTACAAGTGGCTCGTGACGGGCGAAGGACAGACGAGAAAGTAGTAAGTTATAAGTTTTAGAAGTTTTAAGTTATAAGTTATTGAAGTTTTAAGTTTTGTAGGGCTGTCACAGCGTGGCAGCCGAAAAATATAAGTAATAACACAGTCTGTTTGAATCGTATAATCGATTGAACCAAAATCAGTTCACCAGTTAGCCGATTCACTAATTCACCGACAAATCAAACATCAAAACTATGAGCATATCTGAAAATCTGAACCGTATAAAATCGACATTGCCTGCTGGTGTGCGGCTTGTGGCGGTGTCGAAAATGAAGCCTGAAGCCGACATTCAGGAAGCCTACAACGCTGGGCAGCGCATCTTT
>JAEEPS010000160.1 GCA_016284875.1 Salinivirgaceae bacterium
TGCTGCCGTCCCAGCCTTCCCAGCTGCCGTCGCTGTCTTCGTAGCTGTAGATTCTCATTCCCCAACGGTCGTAAATCTTAATCTCGAAATGGCGGATTGACTTTGGCATTGTCTCATCGGTGAACTTGAACACGGGGTTGGCACCGCCAGGAGTGAAGGCGTTTGGAATATCGGGGTTCCTGGCAATGAACGACGAGTCAACGTTGATATATTCGCTTTTCAGCAGCCGGTCGACGCATTGGTGCTGCCCGCCGTCAACCATATAAACCGGACCTTTCACAGTCAGTGCCACATCGTAGCCGTATTGCTCGTTGGGGCGCGTGTATCGAATAGAGTCGGGCAGATACTGCGTTGTGATGGAGTCCATCAGCAGTGAGTCGGCCTCGTCGCGGCGGCGGTCTTCGGGTTTGTAGAAGTGCCAGCACCACTCGGTGGCGTTTTCCGAATCATCGATAAACTGCACCGTCAGAGGCGCCTGTCCCGAGCTGTCGGTTTCTTCGGCGGGCACAAAGCTGCGGCTCGCAGTGAACCTCGCCTTCACGGCCTTCAGATAGAGGTTGCCGTCGCCGTTGTCGTCACCGTTTTCAATCTCAAGCTTTTTGGTGCGGCTCTCGCCGTGTGAGTCTTCAACCGTCAAGCGGAAGACTGTGGGCTTGGTGGGCGCGGCAAAAGACGGGTTTTTCACCGATGGAATCTGTCCGGCCGACGGAGTCGATTCCCAGCGGAATTTCATAAACTTTATGTTGTCGCTGAAATAGGTGAGGGGCGCGCCGCTCACACGGTCGAAATATTCAAACTCCTCGTCGTAGGCCATTGTGGTGCGAAGCTCCATAATCTCGCAGGTCGAGTTATAGACGTTTATCGCGCTCACATTGAACTCGTTCTGGAAAACCCAAGCGTAAAATGTTGTGTCCCAGGTGCAGGAATCGTTCTGCACGGTAACCATATAGCCGCCCTGGGTGCAATCGCTCTTTTCGGAGCGCGAGACACCGCTTTCTGTTTTCAGCGCGATGTCGAAAGCCGATGTGCGCTCGTTGTAGCGGAACCATTTGAAAGTGAGGTTTGTGCTGTCGGGAACCTCGGCAGTCAGAGTTCCTGTAGTGCTGAAACCGCGCGGGTCGGAGTAGTAGATGAAGATGGGGTCGTTGGCTATGGAGTCGGTTTGGTATGTTGTGGTGTCAGACCGGTTGGCGTTGGCCGTGATTTGCGAAAATGCGCTGCCGCCCAACAGTATCAGGCTGGCGAGAAGCAAAAATGTTAGTCCGGGTCTGTTCATCTCGAAAAACTTGTCGATAGCTATAACTCAAAATCGCGTGCAATATTATAAAAATTAGGGCAAATGATACGATTTGCCGCATTGTTAAAAACTATGTCTGACGGCATTTCCATTCGCATAACTTTTTTGCCGTAATTTGCCGCCGTCAGAAACCTTCGATAATGGAGAATTACCTCGACCAACTCAACGACGTGCAGCGCACGGCTGTCCAGGCCACACAAGGTCCTTGTTTGATTGTGGCGGGAGCCGGTTCGGGCAAAACCCGCGTGCTCACATACCGCATTGCTCACCTGCTGGCAACGGGCGTCAAACCCTGGAACATTCTGGCGCTGACCTTCACCAACAAGGCCGCGCGCGAGATGCAGAAACGTATTGCGCAACTGGTTGGCGAGCAGGACGCGGCTAAGCTCACAATGGGCACATTCCACTCCATTTTCAACCAGATTCTGCGCGTTGAGCACGAAAGGCTGGGTTTTCCGTCAGCGTACACCATCTATGATACGGCTGATTCGAAAAGTCTTGTTAAATCGATAGTGAAAGATTTTCGGCTCGATGATAAGGTGTACAAAATCAATCATATAGTGAGCCGCATATCGATGGCCAAGAACAATTTGGTGACGGCGGAAGTCTATCGCACCAACGCCGAGCTTATGGCCACCGACAACGCCAACCGGATGCCGCTCATCGGCGAGATTTATTCGAGGTATGTGGCGCGCTGCCGTCAGTCGGCGGCAATGGATTTCGACGATTTGCTGCTCTATACCAATATTTTGTTCCGCGACAATCCCGATGTGCTCGATAAGTATCAGAACAAAT
>JAEEPS010000106.1 GCA_016284875.1 Salinivirgaceae bacterium
GCACCTTCCAACTCACATCGTTCGACCTGACAAACCACTATCCCGAAGATGTGCTGCTCATTGAGAAGTACGTGCCTGGCAAGGTGTTCACCGCCGTTTTCTGGGACGCAGGGCAGAACTTCTACTATATCAAGCGTTTCGAGATTGCCGAGTCGAAGAAAACTGAACTCTTCATCAGTCCCGAAGAAGGCTCGCTTTTGGTGTTGCTCACAAGCCACCGCTGGCCGCAAATCCGCATCACCTTTGGCGGCAAAAATGCCGAGCGCCCTGCCGAGGATATCAATGTCGATGAGTTTATCGGCATTAAGGGCTTCTCGGCCAAAGGCAAGCGCCTGACTACTTACGAGGTGAAACATATTGAGGAGATTGAGCCGATAAAAGAGGACGAACCGCTTGAGCCAGAGGAAGATGAACAACCAGAGGAGATTGAGCCAACCGAAACCGACGACAACTCTGGCGACGATATTGTTCCGCCAACAGGTTCAGGAGAGCAGATGTCGCTGTTTTAAGGCATAAAATCTGATTAAATAAAAAAAGGAAATCCTTGCTGGGATTTCCTTTTTTATTAGAGCAACAAATTGTCAATCTTTTATTTGCAAGCCTTCTTAACCTTTCCTGCAAATACCTTTCCTGCTCGGGCATAAGATTCGCTGACGCGGTCGGCAACCGAGAAATCGTACCCCATTGCTGTAAAGCCTATTGAATTGAGAATCTGCACTGTGGCAACTTCCTTGTTTGAATCCTCTGTATCCAGAATTCTAATGGTCACGTTGATGTAGGCATCTTCACGCATCACGCCAACATTGAATCCAGGCTCAAAAAAGTCGGTATTCACCTGAATGTCATACTTCTGCTTTTCGTCTTTGCAGATGATCTCGCTGTGCTTGGTGAACAACTCACGGAATTTTGCGGGATAGACATTCTGCTTGTCGTTTTCCCACGCTTCGCGCCATTTGTCGCCGCGGCCAGGTTCCTTTTCGTTGCCTTCTGTAGTTTTTTTCGTTATGTAGTCGGCCTCGGTCATTTTCCCCACTTTCATATTGTCGTAGGTGAAGTTGGTACTAACTGCTTCGACGCCCTTCAGGCATTTAAGGTCGCCTTTAACAATAACTTTTTGTGCCGATGCAAACATACACGCGCACAAGCCAATAGCCAGTAATGATAATTTCTTCATAGTTGTTTTTTTATAATTCAAGTAAAGATAGATGTTTTTTATTTCGATAGTGCATAAGAATTGCTTTGGTTATACTATTGAAAATCTGACAATTATAGCCGCTGCTGAAATTTTCTTCAAAAATTACTTGTTTGTTACCGACAGGTTACATACCTTTGTAACCGATAAGTAACAAATATTGATTATGACAACTAGAGATAGAAATCTGACAGAAAAACGCATACTCGAAGCCGTTGGCAAGATTGTGGAGGCCGAAGGCTTCGAGGCTGTGGGTGTAAACGCTGTGGCAAATGTTTCGGGTGTTTCGAAGGTGTTGATTTACAGATATTTTGGCTCAATCGAGCAACTTTTGGCCAAGTATCTGGAAGACAACGATTTTTGGCTTAACACCGAATTTCCAGTAATGCAGTACGATAACGTGAAGGACTTTTCAAAGGCAATTTTTCGAGCCTATATAGATATGCTGCGGAAATCGCCAGCGCTGCGCAAACTCTACCGTTGGGAGTTTACCACCAACAATCCTGCCATTGAGAAACTGCGGGAGCGCCGTGAGCAGACCGCACTCAAAATCATCAATGCCGTAAGTCAGCAGTCGGGCTTCAGCCTTGACCGCGTGGGGGGAATATCAACTCTCATAACTGCGTCAGTGTCATATCTTTACATTTTGAGCGAGAATTGCGGCGTTTACTGTTCGCTCGAAATCAACAACGATTCGGGTTGGGATAAGTTGCTGGAAACCATTGATTTTATGTTTGATAAAATATTTGATTGAATATGGAAAATCTCACTTTTTTTGAAATCGCGAAAATCCTGATTTCGTTTGCCATTTGCGCTCCATCGGGGCATAATTCGCAGCCTTGGAAGTTCCAAGTTGTTGGAAATACGATTGTTATCTCACCCGATTTTTCGAAACGACTGCCTGTTGTCGATTCGTCGGACAAAGAGTTGTTCATTAGCCTCGGTTGCGCGCTCGAGAATTTGCAGATTGCCGCCACCAACTACGGCTACTTGTCAGATTACGATTATACTGACGGGAAAATAGTGGTAACTTTCACAAAATCGGACAGTTGCGTGGCTGACACACTATTCGCACATATAAAGACGCGCCATACTCATAGGGGAAGTTTCACAGGAGCAAAAATCCCGCAGGAACAGATTGAGACATTAAAAATAATTGATAATAAGAGTATTGTGACTTTCGCGTCAGGAACTACTGAAGCCAATTTCCTTTGCCGTGAGATAGCGGATGGCAATGTGATTCAGATGAGCGACACGGCTTTCAAACGCGAACTGCTGTCGTGGATGCGGTTCAACAAAAAGCATATTGAGCAAACACAAAACGGCCTCTGCTATAATGTTTTGGGATTCCCTGCCACACCGAAGTTTATGGGAAAAAAGATAGTGAAAACGTGCTTGAAACCCGACTCGCAAAACAAAACCGATGATAAGGTAAATGCCTCTGCATCACACTTTTGTCTGCTCTGCACCGACGGCAAATCGGAGAAGGATTACATTGCACTTGGCAAAACACTTGAACGTCTGCTGCTTACGGTCTGCGGCTCGGGTTTGGCCTATAATTTCAGCAATCAACCTTGCGAGATTCCCGCACTCACCGAGAAGTTGAGGTCAGAATTGAACATTGCTGGCCACCCGTCTATTCTTCTGCGACTTGGCTACGGCGGCGAACCGAAAAGCCGAGCGCCGCGCGAAAGTGTTGAGAGTGTGATGGTGGAGTAAGACTGAAATCAGTCGGTTACGCAAAAACGGGGTTGGCAGACATTTTGGCCACCCCGTTTTTTATTGACATCATTTTTAATAAAATTGCAACGCGAATAAAGTAACACCTAACACAATGCTAATCTACCTTATAGGATATATGGGCGCTGGCAAAACCACTTACGGCAAGCGGTTCGCCCGCGACATCAACTACAACTTCATCGACCTTGACCAGAAGATTGAGGCCGATTATGGCAAAACCATTGCCGAGATTTTTGCCGAACGGGGCGAGGACGGCTTCCGTCAGATTGAGCGCGAAGCGATGATGCAGACATTCGGACTTGAGAATACCATTGTGGCCACAGGCGGCGGCACACCTTGTTTTTTTGATAATATGCAACAACTCAACGCCCACGGCGCAACATTATATATTGAATTGAAACCCAAAGAGTTGGTGTGGAATCTGATGAACTCGCACAAAGACCGTCCGTTGCTGCACGACAAAACCTACGAGGAACTTGTGGAATACATTGAGACGACACTGCAGAAGCGACTGCCGTTCTACACGCAGGCGAAATATGTGGTTGACGGCATCGGCATCACGACGCAGAAAATGATTGAGGCACTTCACGATTGCAAATTATGAACCGCAGCGTTATCATAGTGGCAGGTGGCTCTGGCAGTCGTATGGGGAGCGATGTTCCGAAGCAGTTCCTGCCTTTGGCTGGCCGACCAATACTGATGCACACTATTGAGGCCTTTCACAAGTTTGATAATCAGATGAATATCGTGCTTGTTCTGCCCGCCAATCAGCACGATTACTGGCGCAGGCTTTGTGCCGAACATTCATTTAATAAGATTGATTATCAGTTGGTTGATGGCGGTGAAACGCGTTTCCATTCAACGCTGAATGGTCTGGCAAAAGTTTCTGCCGATGGCATTGTGGCCGTTCACGATGGAGTGCGGCCGTTGGTTTCGCAAGAAACGCTGCAACGGTGCTTCAGCGCTGCCGAGCAGTGCAAGGCTGTGGTTCCTGCCATTCCTGTGAATGAGTCGGTGCGGCAGATTGAGCCCGATGGCGGCAACCGCGCCGTCGACCGCAGCAGTTACCGATTGGTGCAGACGCCGCAGGTTTTCGATGCCGCCACACTGCATCAGGCTTTCCGTCAGCCATATAGCCCGCTTTTCACCGACGACGCTTCGGTGGTTGAGCATATGGGCGTGAAAGTGTCGATTGTCGAAGGCAACTTCGAGAATATCAAAATCACACGGCCTGTGGATTTGGTTCTGGCTGAGGCGATTATGAGTTCAAAGGAACGCAGATGACGCAGATTTAAAGGATTTTACTGATTATTTTGAGGAATATAAGGGGAATGCCACACCCCAATTTAATTCGATACCATCGTTATAGCCCGTTTCCATAAATAGTCCTACGTGGCTCCAGCAATAGCCAACTTTTGCTTTTAATAAAATAACGCTATTGTCATCAGCGTCATCATATGTTTTGTCGTCTAAAAGATATTTTTTGTCCCATCTATTAAGTCCTACAATTCCTCCATAAGACAAACCAAAGTTCGTTCGGTGTAAAAATTGCATTCCAAAATTAAAACTGCCACGGGAAATATTGCAATCTTTTTCGTTATCGGGGTTTTCACCAGTATAGCCATAACCATTACGGGCAAGGTACATACCATAGAAATTAGTTCCTTTGTCGTTGCCTTGTGTCAATCCCAAAGTGAGTCCGATATTAAAATGAAATGTTGTTTTGTAATCGTCATCGCCCAACAAATCAATAACGGCAATACCTGTTTCAATTTCGGGCATAACTAAAAACGAATCTTGAGCAGAAACAGCCTGAGCAAACGCAAAAACAAGCAGTGTTAACGATAACTTTTTCATAATTAAGTTGTTTGTATTAAATGTTTAGATTGACAAATATAAGTTTTTTACAATCCTTACGTTTATGAAGACATTTTTTATTGCAAAATATTATCCAACAACCCATTACAAGCGTCATCAAGCAAATCGAGTACAAGTTCAAAATCGCTGTCGCCGCCATAGTACGGGTCGGGTACGGAATTCACGCGGTGAGTCTGACAATAATCGCTCATCTTGCTGATTTTCTGGCACGATTGTTCGTCGGGTGCAATTTCGAGCAGGCGGCGGATATTGTCGTCATCCATACCTATAATATAATCGAAGAGGCTGAAATCGGCGGTGGTAATCTTCCGCGCGATGCTGGTGATGTTGATTCCGCGTTTGGCGGCGTGGTGGCGCATCCGCGGGTCGGCTTTCTCGCCTGAGTGATAACTGATTAGCCCGGCCGAATCAATCTCAAAATCAGCGGCAAGTCCGCGCTGAGCCACAACTTGTTTCATCACGGCTTCAGCGCAGGCCGAGCGGCAGATGTTGCCCAAGCAGACAAATAGTATTTTTGTTTTATTCATCGATGTCAGATTTTGAGGCAAATTTCAATAAAATCGGCATAATCTTGCGGTAATTCGAAGCAAAAAATTACTTTTGCGCCGCGTTTGCCGATATGGCTCAGTTGGTAGAGCAACGCATTCGTAATGCGTGGGTCGCCGGTTCGAGTCCGGCTATCGGCTCAGGCAAAGGCTGAATCTGAAAGGGTTCGGCCTTTTTTTTGTTTATTGATTAACTGATTGACTGACAAGTTGTTGTTGGATTGACTCAAATGCATGCCAGTTATTGATTCGTCAATTTTAATCGTTGATAAAGGTTTTCGATACTTTTATTTTTTTAGTCGCTTTATATTTTGTACTTTTCCAAACTTTCTAATTCGAATTGAAAATGGGAAAACTGGTATTAATACGTCACGGCGAATCATTGTGGAACGGCCGAAATTTGTTCACAGGGTGGGTTGATGTGCCGCTTACTCAGGCGGGAATTGTTGAGGCTTCGTGGGCAAGTCGTCAGGTGAACCACATTGGATTTGATGTGGTTTATACATCGGCGCTAATTCGCTCGCTGCAAACAGCCTTTATTGTGTTGCTCAGCGACCCGAAGCACCGCACCCCATATTTGGTGCATACTTCCGATTTATTCCATCGCAAGTGGTACAACCGTTTTAGCGCTGCTGAACACAAAAATATGATTCCAGTTTACAGATGCAGACAACTGAATGAACGATATTATGGTGATTTGCAGGGTTTTAGTAAGGTTAAGATTGCCGATGTATTCAGTGTTGAAGAGGTTGTAAGTTGGCGAAAAGGCTATACAGAACGGCCACCCAGAGGTGAAAGTCTAAAAGATACGTCGAATCGTGTGATTCCATTCTTTAATAAGGTGATAATGAAACAGTTGGATGAAGGGAAAAACGTGCTTGTCTCGGCACATTCCAACACTTTGCGCTCAATAATGATGAAACTGGAGCAGATGGACGAGGCTCAAGTTGTTGGCTTGGAGGTTGATACGGCAAGTGTTGCTATCTATAATTATGATGGTAATAGTTTTGTCCGTGAGGAGTTGCCCAAAAAAGACTTGTCAAAATAAAATAGAGTAGGACAGATTGAAAAAAATCAGTTAATCAATCCATCAGTTAATCAATCCTTGTAATGTGCGGAATAGCAGGAATTTATGCGGTTACCCCCGAAGGGGCTGAAAAATTTCCGTTAGTGAACGATGCCGTGCGGCTACTGTCGCGGCGCGGCCCCGACTGCCAAAAAGTTTATACCGACAAGCGCATCTGTCTGGGACACGCGCGGCTGTCGGTCATCGACTTGAGCGAAAAAGCCAATCAGCCGATGCACGATTCCACGGGGCGCTACACCATAGTATATAATGGCGAAGTGTTCAACTACAGGCGTCTGCGCGAAAAACTCATCGACAAAGGATACAAGTTTACATCTGAAAGTGACGCTGAAGTTGTTTTGTACCAATACATTAACGACGGCCCGAAGTGCCTTGACAAGTTTGTGGGCTTTTTTGCGTTTGCCATCTACGACAAGGTTGACGACGTGCTTTTCATTGCCCGCGACCGCATGGGGCAGAAACCGCTGCTCTACTGGCAGGGCCACGACCGCATTGTTTTTGCGTCGGAAATGAAGGCGATGATGGCGCTCGACGTGCCCCGAAAACTTGATATGACTTCGCTTTTCGCCTATCTGCAGTTCAATTATATCCCGTCGCCCGACACCATTTTTGAGAACGTGAAAAAACTCAATCCTGGGCATTACCTGATGGTGAGCAACGGACAGACGAAGGAAGTCAGATATTACTCAATACCATACAATTACAGTAATCTGGAAGTGATGGATTACGAGCATGCGCAGCGGATGTTGCGCGAACTCATTGAGCAGTCGGTGGCAGAGCGTCTGGCGGCCGATGTGCCTGTTGGTGCGTTTTTGAGCGGCGGCATCGACTCATCGGTGATTGTGGCCGAAGCATCGAAGCACGTTGGCCAACTCGACACATTCTCAATTGGTTACGCCGATGAACCGTTCTTCGACGAGACTCGCTACGCGCAACTGGTGGCTGACAAGTTCCACACCAACCATCACGTTTTCAAACTCACCAACAACGACCTTTTCGAGTGCCTATACAACGTTCTTGACTACCTTGACGAGCCGTTTGCTGACTCGTCGGCCATAGCCGTCAACATTTTGAGCCGCGAGACGCGCAAGCACGTAACGGTGGCGCTTTCAGGCGATGGCGCCGACGAAGTTTTTGGCGGCTACAACAAGCATCTGGCGCACTACAGAGCGCTCAAGGGCGGTCTTGCAAACACTCTTGTCAGGATGGCAGGCCCGCTTTACGAGTTGTTGCCACAATCGCGCAACACAAAGTTCAGCAACAAGATACGCCAACTGAACAGATTCGCCAAAGGTCTGAAACTCAACGAGCAGGACCGCTACATGGCGTGGGCGTCGCTGATGGACGAAGACACCGCATCGCGAATGCTAAACCGAAAAGTGCTGATTCAGGACAATAATCGCCGCAAGTTCAACATTATCAGTTGTATACGCGACGATAAGCAGATTGGCGACATTCTGTACGCCGATATGCAACTGGTGCTGGTGAGCGATATGCTTTTCAAGGTGGATATGATGAGTATGGCCGAGAGTCTCGAAGTGCGCAGTCCGTTCCTTGACCATCGATTGGTAAATTTTGCATTCTCGCTACCTTGCAACTATTTGGTAAACAGCCGAAAACGCAAAATGATTCTGCAGGACGCATATCGTCAGCAACTGCCATACGAACTCTACAACCGTCCGAAACACGGATTCGAAGTGCCGCTGCTTAACTGGTTCCGCGGCGAGTTGCGCTCAACCATCGAGACTGATTATCTGAACGATGACTTCATCCGTGAGCAGAATATTTTCAACCCCGAAATGGTGCGGCAACTCAAAGAACAGATGCTCTCGAAAAGCCCTGCCGACTCGCAGGCACACATCTGGGCGCTTATCGTCTTTCAGCATTGGTGGAAGAAATATATGCTTTAGTCCATTTTTGGTGGTTCGCCATAAAATAAAAGTCCGCGGCAGACGCAAAAAATGCAGTTTTTTAGCAAATTGCGAAGCATTTGCACGAAAAACGGGGGAAGATTATGCCGCGTATCTTGAGAATAATAAACAGATTTAATTTGGGTGGACCGACATACAACGCGGCATATCTATCGCGCTATATGCCAAGCAATTATGAGACACTACTTGTGGGCGGCATCAAAGAAGACGACGAAGAAAGTTCGGAATACATTGTGCGGGGACTGGGCATTGAGCCGATTGTGATTCCCGAAATGCGCCGCCAACTGAACGCACAAAACGATTTGGCGGCCTACCGCAAAATTACCGAACTGATTCACGATTTCAAACCCGACATTGTGCACACGCACGCGTCGAAGGCGGGAACTGTTGGGCGTTTGGCGGCCATCCGTAGCCACGTGCCCGTCATTGTCCACACCTTTCACGGACACGTTTTTCACTCGTATTTCGGCAAGAAGCAAACGAAAATGTTCCTGAACATTGAGCGCGGGCTGGCCGAACACACGTCGCGCATCATCGCCATCAGTCAAAAGCAGAAAGATGAGTTGTGCGACACCTTCAAAATAGCACCGTCAGACAAGTTCAGCATTATTCCACTTGGTTTTGATTTACAGCGGTTTACCGAAGATAAGGAACAGCGCAGACTCAAATTCCGCACCACCTTCAACATTGCCGACGACGAAGTGGCCATCGGCATTGTGGGGCGACTGGCGCCTGTCAAAAACCACAAACTTTTCATTGACGCTATCGCGAAAGCGAAACAGCAGACAACGTGCAAGTTACGGGCATTCATTGTGGGTGATGGCGAGTTGAAGGCCGACCTGATGGCGCAGTGCGCCGAACTTGGATTGAGCACGGCCACAACTGACGGTTACGAGTCCGCCATGGTGGCCGATGTCACCTTCACATCGTGGATTCGGAACGTTGAAGTGGTCTATCCTGGACTCGACGTGGTGGCAATGACATCGCTCAACGAAGGCACGCCCGTGAGCCTGATTGAAGCGCAGGCGGCCAACGTGCCGATTGTCACTACCAATGTGGGTGGAATTGAAAATATTGTAATACAGAACGATACAGCCGTGCTTGCGGCCAACGGCGATGCCGATGATTTTGTCGAAAAACTGCTACCTGTGGTCGAAAGCGCCGAAATGCGCCAACGAATGTCGGCCAACGGCTGGACTTATGTGAAAGACAAGTTCCACTACACGCGGCTTGTGGCCGATGTGGACAAACTCTATCGCCAACTTTTGGCTGATGCCGAAAATCGTGGTAGATTAAAAAGTTAATTTTTATACTTTTGCACACTGAATGAAACGTTTAAAATCGATATTGCTGGTTGTTCTGCCGTTTTTGGCGCTTTGCACAATGCAGAGTTGCAAAGTGCTATACCCCAATCAGATGCTGAAAACCGACAGCAATTATGATTTCGACGATTTTGATGTTAACCAACCTGAATACGTTATCAATCTTTACGACAAACTTGATGTACGCGTTTATACCAACAACGGCATTCAACTCATTAATACTGAGCAAGGTGGCGGCAACGTTCAGAACCAAACATCAACATTGGGCTATCTGGTTGACAGCGACAGCACTGTAAAATTGCCGACAATCGGGCGCGTGAAAGTGGCCGGACTGACTATTGCCGCAGCCGAAAACCGGTTGGAAGACATGTATAAGCAATATTATCAGCAACCATTTGTAAAAGTGAACGTTACAAACCGTCGCGTGATAATTTTCCGTTCAGGAAGCAATAGTGGCAGCGTGCTCACTATCAATAACGAGAAGTTTACACTGATTGAAGCGCTGGCACAGGCTGGCGGCATGGACGACTTAAGCAAAGCCTACAGAATCAAGGTTTTGCGTGGCGATCTCAAAAATCCGAAAGTTTATCTTTACAACATATCAAGCATCGAAGATGTGAAAAAATCGAACCTTGTGCTGCAATCGAACGACATAATTTATGTCGAGCGTCGTCCGAAGTACGTGCAGCGCACACTTTCAGAGATAGCGCCATACGTGTCGCTGCTCAACACCGCGATGCTTATCTACTTGATGACAAAGGATTTCTGATAGATGAAACAAAACCGCATACCGCTGATAAACGACAATTTCGACTTGTCAATCTTTATGCAGATTCTGCACAAAGGCTGGTGGGTGTGCGCTGTGATGCTCTTAATGTCTGTGGCAGCGGCGTTTCTGTATATGCGATACACAAAGCCGCTTTACGAGTCGTCGTGCGTGATTCAAATCAACGAAGAAGACCGCAGCGCCAATATGCTGAACTTCTCGAGCGAATATAACAAGACCGACCTGTCGAAAGTGCTTGAACTGATGCGCTCAAAGGAATTTCTGAAAAGAGCGCTCGGCGAGTTGCCGCTCGAAATTTCTTATTTCAACGAAGGTACGTTCATGTCGTTTGAGATGTACCCCGATGCACCTTTCAAAATCGAGTTGGCGTCGCACAACGGCGATTTGTACGGATGTCCGTTCTACATCGATTTTGTTGACAGCCTGTCGGCACGGATAACTTTCAAAAAATCAAAAAATTCTGATGGTCAGATAATTAAACTCGACGAGTGGGAACAGGTGGGCAACACCATGCTCAAGTGCTCGGTGAACAACCGAAAGGCCATCGACGAGCATGCATCGCGCCTTGGCGAACGCTATTTTGTGATTATCAACAACCCGAACAACATCATCAGCGAGCACAGTCGCAACCTTGATATCACGCTGCTCAACTCGGCCGCGCAGACCATCAAAATTACCTACGCAAGCCACAACGCCAACAAAACCTGGCACATTGTGAACACCATTGCAGAAGAGTATCTGAAATACGATGTTCGGAACAAGCGCGAGAGTTCGGCCAACATTCTGGCTTTCATCGACGAGCAACTGAAATCGATTTACAGCAGCCTT
>JAEEPS010000020.1 GCA_016284875.1 Salinivirgaceae bacterium
TCACCTTGATGAGCGGATTGGCATGTTCGAGCATCCAACTTACAGTGGCGTGGCCTGCTTCGTGGTAAGCGATAGTCTTCTTCTCTTCAGCCGAGATTATCTTGTTCTTCTTCTCGAGTCCGCCCACAATGCGGTCGATGGCATCGAGAAAATCTTGTTTTTCAACTTTCTGCTTGTCGTGACGGGCTGCGATGAGCGCGGCTTCGTTGCAGACGTTGGCAATGTCGGCACCCGAGAAGCCCGGTGTCTGCTTTGCAAGCGATTCTGCTGTGACGTCTGATGCCAGTTTGGTGAGCGGACGCAGGTGCACTTTGAAAATGTCGGTGCGCTCGTTTAGGTCGGGCAGTTCGACGTGAATCTGACGGTCGAAGCGGCCAGCACGCATAAGGGCACGGTCCAGAATGTCGGCGCGGTTGGTGGCTGCCAGAATGATGACACCGCTGTTGGTGCCGAAGCCGTCCATCTCAGTAAGCAACTGATTAAGAGTGTTTTCACGTTCATCGTTGGCGCCCCAGTTGGGGTTCTTGCCACGGGCGCGGCCAATGGCGTCAATCTCGTCGATGAAGATGATGCACGGCGCTTTCTCTTTGGCCTGCTTGAACAGGTCGCGCACACGCGATGCGCCAACGCCCACAAACATCTCAACAAAATCGGAACCCGACAGCGAGAAGAACGGCACGTGCGCTTCACCAGCCACGGCTTTGGCCAGCAGCGTCTTGCCTGTTCCCGGGGGGCCTACAAGCAGGGCGCCCTTTGGAATCTTACCGCCAAGTTGTGTGTATTTTTGCGGATTCTTCAGAAAATCAACAATTTCCTTAATCTCAACCTTTGCTTCTTCAAGTCCGGCCACATCTTTGAAATCGACCTTGATTTCCGATGTGTCCTTGTCGAACATCTTTGCGCGCGACTTGCCGATGTTGAAAATCTGACCACCAGCGCCGCCAGCACCACCGGCCATCCGGCGGAAAATGAAAATCCATACACCAATCAGCAGCAACGGGAAGATTATCCAGTTGAAGATGGTGTTCATGTTGTTCTGACGAGTCTCGTAACTAACGGGCACCTGCTCATTGGGGGCATAGTCTTTGGTTGCGTCTTCGAGTTTCTTCTCGAACATCTCAACCGATCCTATCGTAAAGAAATACTGCGGATTGTAGGCGCCCGGCTTTTGCTTTGCGGCATCGGCGTAGCGTGCTTCGTTCAGTTTTTCGGGCTTGATGTAAACTTCAGCCTTCTCTTTGTTGACAACCACAATGCGGCTGACATCGTGATGGCTAAGCATCTCATTCTCGAACCGCGGCCATTGAATTTCGATTGTCTCGCCACCCATCGGCGACATGAACATGAAGCCCAGCAGCACAATGGCAATTATGCCGTATATCCAATTCATGTTGAATTTCGGTGCCTTCTTGCCAAGCGGTTGGAAATCGGGTTGTTTGCCCTGCTTTTTCGGCTCTTCCTGCGCGGTTTGTTTTTCTTCTTTAACTTCGTTATCCATGGTGGATTAGTCTTCGTTTTCAATAATCTCTTTTTTGGCGTCGGCCCACAAGTCTTCGATGTTGTAGAAATGACGGATTTCTTCTTGGAAGATGTGCACCACAATGCCGCCGTAGTCCATCAGAATCCACTGCGCATTCTGCTGACCTTCAACGTGAAGCGGATGCTCGCCCGTCTCGGTGCGCGAGAAACGCTCAACATGGTCGGCCAGTGCATCGACCTGCGAACTCGAATGTCCATGACAGATAATGTAGTAATCGGCGATAGCCTGTTCTGTCGCTGTCAGGTCTATCACAACAATGTCGCGGCCTTTTTTCTGCTTAATTGCCTCAACAATAGCATCTTTAAGACCTAAATCGTGCTTTGCTTTTGCCATTCAAAATCAAATAAGACTGCAAATGTAAATTTTTATGGCGAATGCTAAAGAAAAGTTTTGTCGATAATGGCTAATTGAGGATAGTTAGAAAGTTATGGAATTGGATTGTTGATGTTTGTGAAAGTCAAAAATTTCAATCTAACTAATCTAACAATCCAAATTTTCGCTAATATTATCATCACCTAAATTAAAAAGTAAGGTGTATTTCATATTAAACTGATAAACAAACAATTATGGTTATAAATCTTGGCACACAAAGCAGCATTCTGAACCAATATATGGCAGAATTGCGCGACAGCAACATTCAGAAAGACAGCATGCGTTTCCGCAGAAATTTGGAGCGCATAGGTCAGATTTTCGCTTACGAGATAAGCAAACAACTTGAATACAAGCAAACCGAAGTTATTACGCCGCTGGGTGTGGCGCAGGTTCCGCAATTGGCCGCACAGCCGGTGATTGCCAGCGTGCTGCGTGCCGGTCTGCCCATTCACGAAGGCTTTTTGAGCGTGTTCGACAAGGCAGAGAACGCCTTCATTTCGGCTTGCCGCAAATATGAGAAGGACGGCTGCACTTTCCATATCAGTTTCGACCACATTGCAGGGCCTTCAACCGATGGAAAAACCTTGATTCTAGTCGACCCGATGCAAGCCAGCGGTGCATCAATGGTTTTGGCCTATCAGGCACTGCTGAAAAAAGGCACACCAGTACACACTCATATAGTGTCAGTCATTTCGAGCCGCGAAGGCCTTGATTATCTGCAACGTAACGTCGCTGGACACCCTGTCACAATCTGGACCGGCGCCATCGACGAGGAACTGACTGCAAAATCATATATTGTTCCTGGCCTTGGCGATGCAGGCGATTTGTGTTTTGGAGAGAAGGAATGAGATAATGTTTAGAGGTTAAGAAGTTTAGAAGGTTTAGAGAGTAGAGGAGGTTTAGATTCAAAACAGCGAAACGCTCAACATTCTCAACAAGTCTCAACCATCTTATGCCTATTCAACTAATTACTTGTACCTTGTACCTTATAACTTGTAACTAAATGCTAATCAAAATCTACTCCGAGAACCCGAACCCGCGCGAAGTGAAAAAGATTGTCGAAATCATCGACAACGGCGGACTTGTTATCTATCCAACTGATACTATATATGGTGTGGGTTGCGATATGATGCAGCCTAAAGCCGTGGCGCGACTCGCCAAACTTCAGGGGCTGGACATGGACAAAGCATATTTCTCGTTTATTTTCAATGATTTAAGCCAGATATCGGAATATACCAAGCCGCTGTCGAATTCGGCTTTCCGACTATTGAAGCATAATGTGCCAGGGCCCTTCACTTTCATTTTTGAGGCAAACAACAACATACCGAAACTCTTCAAAACGCGCCGCAAAACAGTGGGCATCCGCGTGCCCGACAACAATATCATCCGCAGCATTGTGGCCGAACTGGGGCGCCCGTTGCTGTCGTCGTCGGTGCATGATGATGAAGACGAAGTAACCGAATACATCACTGACCCCGAACTTATTCACGAGCGCTACGGCAATTTGGTTGACGTGGTTATTGACGGCGGATATGGAGATAATCAGCCATCTACGGTCATCGACTGCACAACCGATGAATTTGAAATTATCCGCGAAGGAAAAGGCGAACTAGATTGACAACTGCACGGAAATCGTTGCATTTTCGTGACATAAAAAAATAAAAACAATGCAAAAATTCTTTACCGCAGCCCTGCTGATGCTGATGGCATCGGGTTGCCAACAAACAAAAATCAATTATCCGATGACAAAAAAAGTTGATACTGTTGACGTTTACTTCGGTCAGCAGGTGGCCGACCCTTACCGTTGGCTCGAAGATGACAATTCTGACGAAACTGCTCAATGGGTAGCCGAACAGAACAAACTGACTTTCGGCTATTTAGAGAAGATTCCATTTCGCGAGCAAGTGAAAAACCGATTGGAGCAAATCTATAATTATCAGAAAATCACGCGACCACGAAAATGGTCGGGGCACTATTTCTGGTACCAAAAAGACGGTATGCAGAATCAGTACGTGCTGTACTACAGCGACACGCTTGACGGCGAAGGCGCGGTGTTGCTCGACCCGAACAAATTGTCGGATGACGGCACAGCCGCTCTCTCAACAGTTTCGGTGTCGCACGACGGCCGCTATCTGGGTTACGGAATCGCACGTGCAGGTTCTGACTGGAACGAACTGTATGTCAAAGAGATTGCCTCAGGCAAAACACTCGACGACCATATCCAATGGGTGAAATTCTCGGGAATTGCCTGGTACAAAGATGGTTTCTTCTACTCGCGCTTCCCCGAGCCTGCCGATGGCAACGCCCTTACCGAATCGAACGAAAACAGCAAGATTTACTATCACAAAATTGGCGATAGCCAAAAAGATGACAAACTTGTTTACGAAGACACACAGCACCCCGAATGGATGTTCTCGGCAAGTGTTTCGGAGGACGAATCGACGTTGGTAATATATGTGTCAGAGTCCACTTCCGGAAACGCCTTGTATATCAAAGACTTGAAGCACAACAGCCCGATAAGACACATTGTTGACGGTTTTGAAAACAATTGTGTGGTTATTGACAATATCAACGATAAGTTATTGGTTCTGACCGACTTGGGCGCGCCAAAATACAGGCTTGTGCTCATCGACCCGGAAAAACCCGAAAGTAAAAACTGGACCGAGGTGATTCCGGAGAAGGAAAACGTGCTTGCATCGGTCAGCGTGAAGGTAGGAAAACTGATTGTTGAATACACAAAAGACGCCCAGAGCCATTACGAGGTTTATTCGCTCGAAGGCAAGTATCTGCACGATGTTGATTTGCCGCAAATAGGCACGGCGTACGGCTTCGACGATGACAAGGACGAAAACATCACATTCTATGCGATTGAAACATTCACCTCACCATCGACCATCTACAAATACGATGTAAACACCAATAAGTCGGAACTTTACCGCCAAACCGACATCGATTTCGATGGTAGCGTTTTTGTCACAAAACAGGTGTTTTACACAAGCAAGGATGGCACTCGCATCCCAATGTTCATTGTTCATAAAAAAGATATCAAACTCGATGGCAGCAACAAAGTGTGGATGTACGGCTACGGCGGTTTCAACATCACGCTGACGCCCGAATTTGGCACGCAACAGGCTGTCTGGCTTGAGCAAGGCGGAATCTACTGCCAAATGAATCTGCGCGGCGGTGGCGAGTATGGCGAGGATTGGCACCGCGCTGGAACTCTGATGCAGAAGCAAAACGTGTTCGACGATTGCATTGCGGCGGCCGAATATATGATTGCCGAGGGCTACACCACGGCCGGAAACATTGTGCTGCAAGGCGGCTCGAACGGCGGCTTGCTGGTGGGTGCGGTTGTCAACCAACGGCCCGACTTGTACGGCGTTTCGCTGCCATCGGTTGGAGTTATGGATATGCTTCGTTATCACAAATTTACCATCGGGCGCCATTGGGCAACCGACTACGGCACAAGCGAGGACAGTTTGCAAATGTTCCAATATCTGATTGGCTACTCACCGCTGCACACCATCGCCGACAAGACCTACCCCGCAACGCTTGTAACCACCGGCGACCACGACGACCGAGTTGTTCCGGCTCACTCGTTCAAATTTGCCGCCACACTGCAGGAGCATCAGCAGGGCGCGGCTCCAATTCTTATCCGCATTGAGACCAATGCTGGCCACGGCGCGGGTAAGCCAACATCGAAATGGATTGAGGAAAACGCTGACGAACTGGCATTTACGTTCTACAATTTGGGAATTACGCCGAAATATTGAAGGATTGAAGGATTGATAGGTATCAGAATAAATGCGTAAAATAAAAATGCGAGCCGTATGGTTCGCATTTTTTATTCTATCATTCAGTTAATCAGTTTATCATCACTGCCGTGTGGCTGTTTTTTCCACTCACTTGTATATGGTGTCGTAGAATGGTGGCCTGTAGTTATCCAAAATAGGAACTTTGACAATGGTTGTTGTTGTTACGCAGAAGTTTCCGCTGCCGCCGTGCACGTTTGTCGGTATTTTCATTGCGCCCGAAAGGTTGCTCATCTCGTCGTAACTCGATGATGTAATGGCGTTCATGGCGCGCAGATAGTAGTATTGCTGCTCTGAGATGCTCTGCAACTTCACGGTCAGGTGCCAGTTGTAGTAATCGCCAACCATATTGAGTTCCTCATCGGTGAAAAGGTCGTCGTACGGCGGGCGGTTTATGTTGTCGGGAATCATGCCGTTGCACCAAACAGTTGCCGTGAGCCGTGCCGTTGAGTTGCTGAACAGGTTATCGGAAAAGACGCGGAAGGTGTTCTCAACATCGGTAATCAGCGCATCTAAATCGGTGCTTTCACCACTCGACTGCGGCTCGCCTTCCGACAGAATCAGGTTGCCGCGGTAGCTGTAATCCTCGTAGCCGCTCCAACCATCGAACAAATCGCTGGCAAGGTAAAAAACCTCGACTGTATCATCGAATTCGTTGAAAACAGGGTGGTTCAGATTTTTGCGGGCGTAATCCATAATCTCGTTCTTGCTGTGCAGGTCCAATTCTTCGGGGAATAGCATTGTAAAACTTTTGTTTTCAACGTAATAATTTGAATAGATAGCCATTCGGTAGTAATTGGCATCGGCGCTGATGTCGTCGAAACGGACATCGAGACTTACGCGGTCGTGGTCTTCGAGCAAAGCGCCAATCTCCTTCATTGTGCGGTGTGTGTAGGTGTGGCTCACGGCGGGGTTCTCAATTTTCTGCGGAGCAACGTCTTCGGCCCAAACGTGCTGGCTGCCGCTGTAAACATCAACACGCACCTTGTCGCCAACATTGAACTTGCTGGTGAGCATATAAGTGCCAAAAATGGTGTCGGTGCAGATACCCGATTTTTCAATCCACATCCAACCCCAATCGTCATCGTACACCTCTTCTTGCCAACGGGCTTTGTATGTTATTTTGTAACAATCGGTTACGGTTTCAACCAGATTGCCGTTGACGCTCAATTCGATGCGAGCGTTCGGCACGGGCACGGGCTTGGTGCGCGATGTGAGCGAAACATGCACAAAATTGGTATCGGAATCGGTTATCAGAAAAGCGTTGAGGCAGAGCACGCCTTCAAGGTTTTCGAGGTCGGCATCGATGTTGTGTTCACACGATTGAAAGAGCAATATTGCGGCAGCGGATAATATGAAAAGAATGCGTTTCATCGGTTTTAGAATTTATAAGTTAGTGTGCATGAAGGAATTAGCGGCAAAATGGTCAGTTTTTTTATGCGTAGTCGCCGCGGACCGCCATAGTTGCCGTAATCGTCGGCTTCGGTGGCGTAAACCATTGTGGGGTTCATGTGGTTGTAGAGGTTGTAAACCGATATGTTGAAGATGCGCTCGCAGCGTTTCTTCTGCTTGTGGAAATCGACGCCGGCGCAGAGCGTGTGGCTGCACGGCAGACGATAGTTGTTGCGCCCCGGCACGTACGACACTTTTGAGTCGCGGACATTGCTGCCCAAATTGTAAGGGCTTTCCGGAATTCCGCCGAATTCCAGATAATTGTCGGGCTCGACAAACTGCTGGTAAGTGTCGGTGAGCGTGGCGGCAGCACCGCTTTGGAACGACCACGAAACATCGATAAAAATATGGTCGTTGTACTTCCAGTTGACCACAAGATTCAGGTTGTGGCGGCGGTCGTAGGTGAAGGGGAAACGCTCGCCATCGTTCACGCCCGATGCACGGCTGAACTTGCGGTCGGTTTTCGAGAGCGTGTACGATACAAGGCCGGTGATGTCGCCTTCGGTTTTCTGCGCCATAAACTCAATGCCCTTCGACTCGCCTTGCCCGGCGGCCACAAGTTTTTCCCACGAGCCCGAAAAGCCGGCGAAACTCATTCCGTCTTTATATTCCAAAACATTGTCGCTCAGCTTGTAATAGCCCTCGACCGAGAATTCCCAGCCGTCGATTTTTGTGTAGGCGCCCAAGCTGTACTGGTTGGCCACTTCGGGTTCCAAAGTCTCGGTAATGGGCACCCAAAGGTCGGTTGGCATTGCCAGTGGCGACGAAGTGAGCAGGTGAACGCACTGCGTCATTCGCGAATATGAAGCCTTAAGTGTCAGAAAATCAGTAGGGTCGTATTTGAGCGATACACGCGGTTGCAAATTGTGGTATGTCTTGCTTGACAGATTGAAAATAGTGTGCGCCACACCAAGGTTAAGATTCAGATTGTCAGCAATTTTCCAATCGTCGTCAACGTAAACCGATAATTCGTTGGCAAACGCCGCCTTGCCTTTCGAGGTGGCGCTGGTGTCGGCTTGTATCTTGTCGTCGTCCTTCGCTTTATACGATGAGTGCGTGGTTTCGGGCTCAAAGTTGTGGCGGATGTAATTGGCGCCAAACTTTATGGTGTGAGCCGGCGTAGGCAGATAATCGAAATCGATAATTGCGCCAATGTCCTTAATTTCAGAGTTATAGTCGGAGCTCGACTTGTCGGTTGATTCTTTTACTTGTGCTTTGGAATTTTTGTCTTGATACAGATAATCGTCGTACGACGCCATTCGCATTTTGTAGTGGTTGAAGTTGACGGTGGTGTTGGCAAACAACCGCGATGAGAAAACGTGATTCCACCGCAACGACGGAATGAAATTGCGCCAACGCAGGTCGGTGCCGTAGTCGTTTATAGTGCGGTGAGAATATTCGTTGAAGTCGTCGTGGCAGTCGTTTTTGAACTTGTCGAGACCGTTGTAGAGAGAGAAATAAACGCGGTCGGCATCAGAGAATTTGTGATTGAGTTTCAGGTTGATATCGTAAAACCAGTAGTTGATTTTCAAATCATCGTCAAGGAAAGGCTGTATCAGCGCGCCGGCGTAGGTTGTGCGCCCCGACAGGCTGAACGATGTCCGGCCTTCGCTTATCGGGCCTTCGACATTGAACCTCGACGTGAGCAATCCCACCGACACCGAGCCGTGGTAGTTGTTCATATCGCCGTCTTTGGTGCGCACGTCGATGACCGACGATGTGCGGCCGTTGTAGCGCGCCGGAAACGATGATTTATAGAAAGTTACCTTCTTCACGGCTTCGGGTGTGAACACCGAGAAAAAGCCGAACAGGTGGTCGATTTTGTAAACCGTGGCACCATCGAGCAGGATAAGATTTTCGTCGCCGTTGCCGCCCCGCACGTAGAGCGTTGATGCGCCGCCCACGCCCTGCTGCACGCCGGGTGTGAGTTGGATGGTTCGCAGAACATCAGTCTCGCCCAGCAGCGACGGCGTGTGCTCAATCAGTTTCACCGGAATGTCGATGCTGCCCATTTTTGTTGATTCGATGCCGCTTTCGCGACTTTTGCCCACAACCACCACCTCTTCAAGCTCGTTGTCGCCCGACAAGCTGATGTTGATGGCCGTGTCGCGCCGCAGTTGCAGGTCGATGGTCTGGCGGTTGTAGCCCACATACGAGAACGTGAGCCGGTGCTGTCCCGCTGGAAGCGTGAGCGAGTAGAATCCGAAGTTGTTCGATGCCGTGCCGTGGCCGCTGCTCTCGTCAACCACAGTTGCCCCGATAATGGTTTCGGCCGATTTGCCATCAGTAATATATCCGCTGACGGTTATTCTGTTTTGCGCCAGCACATTGCCGCAACACAGCGCAAAGCCAATGGCGGCGGAAAAAAGTTTGGTTAGTTTCATTGATTATTTATTTGGTGAATCGTATATTCGGTTATCCGATTCAACTGATTATTCTACAACTTTATACCACACTTCGCCTTTGGTGTGTTCGCCTACGCATGCCCATAATTTTACCAACGAGCCAGCGTGCACAAACTTCTTCGAGAAGGCGGTTCTAATTTCATAATCTTCCCAACCAATGCCTTTAGCTTCGCTTGACCATCCTTGCATAAATCCTATTTCTGGCATATCATCGTGGTTTTCAATAGCGATTTTCATGGAAAGGTTCAGGTCTTCTGGTTCGTTGTTGTCATATTGTCGCCAAAAATACGTGGTATCACAATAAAACACGGTATCAACCATCCAGTGTTGATACCATATCTTAATGTAAGTTTTGTTTGTGCTACCAAGTTTCACGGGTATGGTGTCGCCCGTTATAACTTTGCCATTTTCATTGGTAATAATCACTTCGCGTTGGTGAATGTCGTCATCATCATCGCAACTTGCGAAAAATGGTGCAACCAGAATTGCGGCTGCAAACAGGTGCAGACTTGCTGCACGTTTTAGATTTAATAAATTCATTTTTAATGCTTTATATTATTAACTTTATTCTTCAACTTTGTAGCACAGTTCGCCGTAAGCATCGTTGCCCACGCTGACGCTGATTTTCACAACCGAGCCCACGTGCACAAACTTTTTCGAGAAAGCAGTACGTACCGTACATTTTCCCATTCCATAGCCTTCGCTGTTGATTGACGACTCGCCTTGCGAAAAATCGTCATGTTTGGATACCGGGGTTCTGTCTTCGCCATCGAAAACAGGCGAAAGGTCTTCAGGCACGTTGTTGTCATACTGCCGCAATACTTTGTACGGATGGTTAATGTTCTCGTCGTTGTAGTGATAGGTGACTTCAAAATAAGTTTTGGTTGTACTGCCTATTTTCACCGCAATGGTGTCTTCGGTAATCACAGAGCCATTTCTTCCAGTCATGAATATCACTCTGGCATCGGGAATGTCCTCGTTGTCGCAACTTGCGAAAAATGGTGCAACTAGAATTGCGGCCGCAAACAGGTGCAGACTAACTGCACGTTTCAAATTGAAAATCATATTAATAAAGTTTAGTTAGTTTCGTTTATCGGCAGTTGTAAAATCGAATATCGGGCAACCGAAAATTCAGTTACCTATTCAATAGAAACCACTACCATTTTTATGAAACCAAATATAACACCAAAAAATGGCAGGATTGGTAGGTTGAATGAAAAAATCTTTCGATTTTGAGCCAGCGGTGGAATCAGTATATCAAATAAGCGAAACTAACACTCACTGCACCAGCCCTTCAATCACGCTGCCTGTGGTGCCGTTTGGGAACGGAATGTCAAGGAAATTGGCGATTGTGGGAGCAATGTCGCGGATGTCGATGTTTTGGTTCAGGCGGGTGCGCTTAATCTTCCAACCATACCAAATAAGCGGCACGTGGGTGTCATAGTTATAGCCAGAGTTCGAACTGCTGACGCCCGAGCCTTGCGCAATCCAACCCGGTTCAAGGCTGATAATCACGTCGCCCGAACGCTTCGGATTGAACGAGTTTTGCATCTGTCGCATAATACCATCGGTGAAAGTTGTTGATTTTAAAGTCGAAGCAGCAATGGCATTGGCCACACCAGAAAACTGAAGCATAAAATTGCAAACCACTTGCTCAAAATCTTCAACCTTCATCCCTGCAGTCTCTATTAGATTGTGGTTCAGGTAAATTTGATTGTTATGGTAAGCCGACACCCATTTGCCTTTGTCGTATTTGGCGTTCAGATAGGTGCCCAAGAGCATAACGGCGCGATCGGCGTTGAAGGTGCCAGCCGGAATGTTGTTTGCCTGAAGCAATGCCGGATTGTACGACGTGCCGTGGTCGGATGTCAAGTAGATGAGCACGTTGTTGCGGCCCACATTTTCATCGATAAACTGCAGAAAATGCTCCAAATCGCGGTCGAGCCGGATGTAAAGGTCTTCAAGTTCGACAGAATTTGGTCCGCAGGCGCTGCTCACATCGGCTGAAGCCGAGAAGGCAATGCTCAAATAGTCGGTGTCATCGTCCTGGCCAAGTTCTTCATTCACAATGGCATTCACACAAAAATCCTTAACAAGGCTGTTGCCCGCCGGATTCGATTTCAGTTTGCTGTAGTGCTTTGTGCGTTTGAGCAGACTGTTGATTTTCTTGCCCAGCACATTGTCGCCAGAGAATCCTGCGTTCTTCGACTGCCCTCGCTCCGAGCCAGCACGATATTTTTCGGGGGGAAGCAGCGGCAGCCAGTCCTTTTCGATATACATATCAGGAAACTTCTTACCATTGAACTCTTTAACCCAAGTTGGCAGCGAATCGGTATAGTAACTGCTTGTAACCCAAAGACCTGACGCATCGTCGAACCAGTAAGCGGCATCGGCAATGTGGCCGGCTGGCAGAACGGCCGTTGTGGGGTTCATCGACACCGCAAAAACCTTCGAGCGGTTGTTGCTGAAGAGTTTCAATTCGTCGGTGAAGGTGGTTGTCAGGATGTTGCGCGGCGAATAGTTGGCCCTATCGATTTCGGCGCCCACAGTTTTCTCCTTCTCGTCGGCCGCTGCCCCGACGTTTTTCTCCTGAAGTTGAACATACCATTCGTCGCTCACAATGCCATGAACGATTGGCTCACAGCCTGTTGCGATTGTCGCGTAGCCGGGCGACGTCTGCGTAAGCATATAATTATAATTGGCGTTCCGGCAGAGCGCCCCCTCGCCAATGAGCCGACGGAATCCGCCCTCGCTGAAGTTGTCCCAATAGCGGTGGATATAGTCGTAACGCATTGATTCAACCACAATTCCGATAATCAGTTGCGGTTTGTCAGATGGTATGTTTTTGCGTTTCTGCGCCATCAGTGCAGGGCCTGTCAGAAGCAAGGCTGCGAGCAGGCTGGCAGCGAAAAATCTTGATTTCATAAACAACGTTGTTTTAGGCAAAATTACCGAATAAAAGTTCGGTAAAACTCACAATCGGCGAAGGTTATGAATAGTGCGGTGTTCAAAACCGATGCCGCACGCCGACCGACATCGCACAAAAAAAGCCGAACATCGCTGCTCGGCTCTTATCAGTTTATCGGCTTGCATCAGAAAGCGCGGATGGCGTTTACGCGGATGCGGTCAATCAAACGCTTCGACTGCGCGGTCAGTTGCTTGCGGATTTCATATTTGTCGGCAACTGCCAAATCAGGACACATGGCCGTTATCAGTTCGTTGACATCGGTATATTTCTTACCATTATAAGTATAATAAACTTCCTCTGTCTCCTCATCACTGCAAATTTCGGCTTTTGTAATGTCGCAAGATTCAGTCTTGTCAGCACGCTCGCACGCCGACTCCAACTCTTCGTCGCCACATGCAGTTAATCCTAAAACTGCAAACAAGGCTATTGGCAATAAAATCTTTTTCATCTCAATAAAATTTAAGTTAGTAATCAGTTAGCCCTTTCCAACTCATAATCAATTATCTCACAAAAGCGGTCAACTTCACGGCGTCCGCCATACAGATGACCAGCAACTACAAATATAGGTGTTCCTTTTGAACTTGTTGCACTAAAAAGCAGATTATTTTTTTTGATGTATGAAAAATCGTCTGCCAGAAGGCATTCGGCCAATATGGGATTGCTGTTGACCACATCGTCAATCATCTGGCGGAACTCATCGCTGTAAACTGCGAAAGGGTCGGAAAGCAGCAGTTCCAGAATGTCGTCGGCATTGCCGTTGCGATTGAGGCATGCGGCCAGTTGCAAGGCCGACATCATGTCGGGGTTCTCGGCTATTTCGATGGGCTTCACTACCAATCGCACCAAACCATTGTCGATGTAGCGACTCTGGATTTGCGGCAAATCGAGGTTCAAGAACCGACGGCAATGACGGCAGGTGTAACTTGCAAACATATAGATGGTTAGACGCGCACTGTCGGAGCCGTAGCAAATATCAAAATCGCTGTCAGTAATCTCGACCGCGGTTTCGCGGAATCGCAATTGACGCTGCCATCGGGTTCCGAACCACCAGCCGAATAACGCGGCAGCGCAAACCGCCAAGGCAACCAACACAAGCCAAATCCGCCGCTTCATCGCCTAACGGAATTTCACATCGGTGTTGTATTTGACCAGGCGCGGATTGAATCCCAACTCAAGTTGATGCTGCTGCACTTTTATCCTCGTGCGCATCTTCTTTTTGCGAGTTTCGGTGTCGAATCCGTATTTTGAATCGCCATCGATATCATAGGCTAAAAGATTGAACGACTTCATGTTATCCTCGTCGGCCAGATTTTCTTTCATCTGCTGCTGCTTCTTCATCACGCCCTTCCAGTTGCCGAACATAATCTCGCCAGGGAAAATCTTAATATGGTACTCGAAATTGCTGTTGGCCATACCCTGCATTGCAAAAAGCGACATGTTCATGGCCGTTGTCTTTATGTCGGTCTGCGGCAGGAACAGCGAACCGTGGCGTACAAACAAACTCGTCTCAAGTGTCTGGAACTGAATGTTGTCCAATTCGCGCATGCCTGTGAATTTGTCGAGAGCCTTCAGCATTTCCAAATCAACAATTGCGCCGTCCTCAAGTTTCAAACGGCCAAGCACCTTGATTGGCACCATGTCAATAATTACGCTGTCGGCATTCACCACATCAAGATAGCCGTCGAGATCGGTGGTCATCAAGCCGCTCAAATTATCAGATGTGACGGTGGTTTGGTCGAAGTTGTCGAACTCAACAAGCAACTGCTTCAGGTCCATTTTCTCGATGTGGGTGCGGAACCAGACATTCATGAGCGAATCGTTCTTGAACTTGACGCGCGCCGAAGCGTTCATGGCGCCCTTGAACGCGCCAAGTCGCAGATTCTCAACCACTGCCACCGTATCGTTCATTAAAAATTTAGCCGATATGGTGTCAATCGACGATTTGCCATATTGCAGATGCCCAAGTTTGAACATTCCCTTCACCTCAACTGGGTAACCGAGAGCAAGGAAACTGTAAGGCGCGGTATCGATGGCGACCACTGAATCGGGCTGCGGAAGCGAGTCGGTAGTGACATCGGCAATCGGCTCGGGCTCAATCTCTGGTTCAGCCTCGGCTTGTGCGGTTGAGTCGCTCGACGGGAAGTTTTTGGCAACCCAGTCGTAATCGAACTCATCAAGCGAAACTTTTGTCAAAACCTTCAGTTTATTGCTGTTCTGCTCAAGCAGGAAAATCTTCATAACATTCTCAACCACAGTTGAATCCACATGCAGTTTAAGTCCCTTCCACTCCACGCTCAAACTATCGACATTGACCGAATCGTTGGCAATTGTTATGTTGCCGTCCAGCCCGCTGAAAGTTGCAATCGAGTCGTACATTTCGGCTCCGATGCCGTTGAGTTTGATGCCGACATCGGTGTTGTTGATAATCAGGTCGTACATCTGCGTGCTGATGGAGTCGAGATTGACTGTTCCATGTGAGTTGACGTTGACCGCCAAGCCGCCATCGAGCGAGTAAGCAAGACTGTCGGGCAGCATGTTTATGAAATTGTTGAGTTTGAGGTCGATACCAACGTTGGCCTCGTAGGTTGGCATTTCGAGATTGCTCACCTTCGCGGTCATATCTATCTTGCTATCAGCAATTCCGATATGCAAACGGCGGACATCGACATTGGCCTTGCTCAAATTGAAAATGTCGCCGCCGATTTTTGCATCTAAACCAAAGTCGTCCAGCGAGATACCATAGTCGGGCAACTTCAGGTTTGTATTATTTATGGTGATGCCGTAATCCTTGAACGCCATATTCATGTTCAGCGTATCCACGGTTATCACGCTATCCATGGCCACGCATAACTTGTTGAGCCCCACCACAATTGATGTGTTGTGCAAAGCCTTCTCGATGAAAGCGTTGTCAACATTGCCAGTATAGACGCCAGTTGTGTTGGCACCAACATCGACAGAACCAGTTAATTTGCTGATTCCGAGGCTGTCAGGAATGAACGGAACAACCTCGCTCATATCCACATGGAAATTGGCGTTCAGGTTGTAGCGCGGGCGGTTGATGTTCGAAGCCGTGAGTTTTATGGTTCCCGAACTCTTGTCGGTTTCAAAGTGCAAACCTTTCAGATTCAAGCCAATAGTGGCATCATTGTCGCGCTTACCAGTGGTGAGGTCAACATCAATGCCAATGTTTTTCACCTGCGGATAGCCATCCATCAGAACCAAACCTTTATCGAATCCAAGATTGGCATCAACATGCGGATAACGGGTTGTGTCACTGATGTTCCCGTTGACATCGGCACTAAAATGCAGTTTGCCTTCAACCTTCTTCACTCCAAATTCGTCGAGCAGGCCGTCAGGCGCATATTTAATGACATCGGAAAGGTCAACATTGTCGCAGGTGGCATGAACGTTGGTGTAGATGCTGTCGGTTATGCGAGCCGAGCCGCTGATGGCAATTATAATATCGTCGAGCGAGAGCGACACATCGTTGACGGTGATGTCCTCGCCCACATAATCGACATCGATTTTCAGTTCGGCCATCTGCAGTTGGTTGGCGTTGGTTGAGTCGTAATCAACCTCGGTAACTTGCACGCTTCCTTTTATTTGCGCTTGAATCAGACTGTCGGACAGCGCACCTTTCGCCGTAATCTTCGGGATGTAGGCTTTGGCGTGGGCACCAAGTTTGCGGTCGTCGTAAATCAGAGTTATATCGCTGATTGTCAACTTTTCAAGGTCGATAACAAGACCCATCGACGATGTGTCGGTAATCTTTGGCGTGGTATCGGTCGACATTAGAAAATCATAACTTGTAGTGCCCTCTTTATCAACAAGATATTTGATTGTGGCGCCCTTGAACTCCACTTCGGTTATCTCAATCTTGCCATTTTTCAGCGGTTCGGTTTTGAGCGACACATAAACCTTTTCGACATAGACAAGCGAGTCGGCTTTGGTGTTGGTTTTGAATACCGAACCGAGGTAAACGCCGTTGAGTTCGAGCGTTGCGTATGGGAACGAGCGGATGAACGAAAGCGACGTCTGTCCAATATCGACGGGCGCGTTAAGGATGTTCTGCACCGACGGCAAGGCCATTTTCACCACCTTGTCATGGGCAAATTCGGCAACAAGCACAAGCCCCACCACAACCAGCAAAACAATCCCGACGAGCCATAAAAAGCACCCAACCAGCACTTTAGGAACCGATTTGCGTTTCTTTTTCTTTGATGTGGCCGACTCGCTGTCGGTGCCAGTCGCGTTGTCAGCAGTGGTCTGAGCCTCAACGGCTTTCTCGTCAGCCTTTCCTGCGGCCGACTTGTTGTTCTCGTCCATAGCAAATGTTTTTTGTCGAACTACAAATATAATTGTGTGTTCCAAAAAATGGCCGTTTTATTTTTTAATAAGTTGTGCGCCTTCGATTATTTTACGCAAATCTCTTAACGCCCATGTTTCGAATTGAAACACAATAAGAAAGCCAGGCCGATAACCTCGCAAAGCGAAGGTATGTCGCCTTTTGCGCCGCGCGAATCGAATTTGTTTAATACATTTGCCCACTTTTTGTGTAATAAGCAACGCCGTTTATCGGCAAATTGATGATAATCAATAAAAAGCATTTTTAAGTGAACAAGATTGTTGCAAAAGAGTACTTCTCTGAAAATGTAGTAAGGCTCGAGATTGAGGCCCCCCTGATTGCCAAATCGCGCAAGGCGGGCAATTTTGTGATAGTTAAGATTGGCGACAAAGGCGAGCGTATCCCGCTCACTATCAGCGACGCCAATATCGAAAAAGGCACTATCGATTTGGTTGTGCAGCGCATTGGCGTATCGTCGCGCAAACTCACCGACCTGAACGTCGGCGACTACGTGACTGACCTTGTCGGACCGCTTGGCCGCGCCACCGAAATCGAGAACTTCGGCACCGTGCTTGCTTGTGGCGGTGGCGTTGGTGTGGCACCGCTTCTGCCTATTGTTGAGGCAATGAAGAAGGCAGGAAACCGCGTGATTTCCATTCTTGCCGCCCGTTCGAAAGACCTTATCATTCTTGAGGACCAGATGCGTAAATGGTCTGACGAAGTGATAATTATGACCGACGACGGCTCGTACGGCGAGCAAGGCAACGTCACCGTTGGTATGGAAAAAGCAATCGCTAAAGAAAAGATTGACAAGGCGATAGTCATTGGTCCGACCATTATGATGAAATTCGCTTCGCTGACAACCAAGAAATACGAGATTCCGACCGTTGCCAGCCTGAACACCATTATGGTTGACGGCACGGGAATGTGCGGCGCCTGCCGCGTGACGGTCGATGGCAAGACACGGTTCGTCTGCGTCGATGGTCCAGAGTTCGATGCCCACAAGATTGATTTCGACGAGGTTATGACACGTATGCGCGCCTACAAGGCCGAAGAGACCGCAGCGCTTGCAGAATTCACTAAATAATTACGACTATGACAAAAGAAGAAATATTGGCTCTGCGCAACGAGCCGTGGCGTGATGAGTTGCGCAAGAAGATGAGCCCCAAAGACCGCGGCGCTCTCGAACGCGTGAAAATGCCCGAACTGACACCAGAATACCGTGTGACAACCTTCACCGAAGAGGTTCAGCAGGGTCTGACAAAAGAGATGGCTGTGGCCGAAGCGCGACGCTGCCTTGACTGCGCCGACCCGTCGTGTATGAAGGGCTGCCCAGTTGGAATCAATATCCCGACTTTCGTCAAACAGATTGAAAACGAGGATTTTGAGGGCGCCATTGCCACAATCAAACTGACGTCGAGTCTGCCTGCCGTTTGCGGACGCGTCTGCCCGCAGGAAAAACAGTGCGAAGGCAACTGTATAAAACTGAAAATGAAGCAGAAACCAGTGGCTATTGGCTATTTGGAACGCTTCGCAGCCGACTACGAGCGCGAGTCGGGCAAGATGAAAGCCCCGAAATGCGCCCCGAAAAACGGCAAGAAGGTCTGCACCGTTGGTTCAGGCCCGTCGGCTTTGGCTTTTGCCGCCGATATGATTAAGTTGGGCTACGATGTGACTGTGTTTGAGGCACTTCACGAGATTGGCGGCGTGCTGAAATACGGCATTCCCGAGTTCCGTCTGCCAAACAGCGTGGTTGATGCCGAAATCAACACTCTGCGCGAGATGGGCGTTGATTTCCAACCGAACACAATCGTCGGAAAGACAATTAGTTACGAGCAACTGCACGAGATGGGCTTCGACGGCATTTTCGTCGGCTCGGGTGCAGGTCTGCCGCGCTTTATGAATATTCCAGGCGAGAACCTTATCGGCGTGATGTCGTCGAACGAGTATCTGACCCGTATCAACCTTATGGGCGCAGGCCGCGGACAAGGCTTCGACACCCCCGTGCTGAAAGGCAAGAACGTGGTTGTGTGCGGCGGCGGCAACACTGCAATGGACTCTGCCCGCACCGCAAAACGTATGGGCGCCGAGACCGTCACTTTGGTTTACCGTCGTGGCTTGGACGAACTGCCAGCCCGTGCCGAGGAAGTTCACCACGCAATGGAGGAGGGTATCGATTTCCACGTGCTGCACAATCCGCTTGAGTATCACGGCGACGAGAACGGCCGCGTGAAAGAAGCCGTTCTGCAGGTTATGGAGTTGGGTGAGCCCGATGCTTCGGGACGCCGTTCGCCAGTGCCAGTTGATGGCAAAACCGAAACCATTCCCGCCGACCTTGTGATTGTGGCCATTGGCGTATCGCCCAACCCGATTATCCCGACCAACTTCAAAGGTTTGGAAATCTCGAAGAAGGGCACAATCGTCGTCGGTGAGGAGACAATGCAGTCGGCTGTGAAGGACGTGTTTGCAGGCGGCGACATTGTTCGCGGCGGTGCAACCGTAATCCTTGCAATGGGCGACGGCCGCAAGGCTGCAGCCAATATGGATGAGTATTTGAAAAAGTAATTTTCGACGGGCTTCGGCTCGTTAAACGAATAGAAAAAAGGGAATCCTGCGGGGTTCCCTTTTTTATTCTGACAAGATTTCCCAATACCCTCCTTTAGTGGCCGGACCCTCTCGTTTTATTTGGTTGTTGAACTTGAGTTTGTTGATGTGCTTTTGAATCGCATTCATCGATATTCCTATTTTAGAAGAAATCTCTTTTCTTGTGATGTAAGGATTATCTCTTATTAGCGACAGTATTGATAATGAGGTGGATTCCGACTCTATCAACCCATTAGATAACCCATTAGACAACCCATTAGACAACCCATTAGACAACCCATTAGACAACCCATTAGACAACCCATCGGAATTGTATTCGGAATTGATTTTATACGATGTCCAACGGCCTTTGCTATCGGCAATCAGCAAGTCCAGAGTTGTTAATTGCTTTAATACTTTCGCAACCTCTAACGAATTCTTTTCCAACAATGTCTGTAAACGTTGGTTCGTCACTTCTTTCTCTATATATGCAACCGACAATACTGATAATTCATCACTTGATAAATTATCATAACTATTCCCCAATAACGAGTGTAAATAGTCCACAACATCTTGAGGATACAATGAGAGCATCCATAATTTCAGACGAACCTCTTTCAACTCTGTCAGTTCGTCCAAATCAGGTTTTCTCCACTGTTCCTGTTTGCACGCATCAAGAATAGTTGGGAATCCAGAACCAAGGTTTTCCCCATACCCAATCATCCGCAACATATTTTGGATTCGGGGATTACGCGCTTTTGAACTGCCTCCTTCATAGATTTGGGAAACCGGAAGTTTCAGTGTCCCCGGATTTCGGAAACAAAAATAACTGTCGTGTTTTTCGATTCTCAATATACTGCCCGACAAAAAGAAATCAGCGTGAATAATACTATTGGTAAGAGCCTCACGAATAGCCTTGTGCGCGGGGGTATCATCGTTTCTTTGCATACCCTCCAGTCGGAATGGACGTTTCAAATCAGATGTCAGTTTTGCCAGAACCTTACGGAAAAAGTTATACAGATTGTTTTCCCACGTGCCATCATACGTAAGTCGGTCACTATAACGCATATCACCCTGCAAATTAGTCAAATCAATGTAATCCATTCTGAAATTCGAGAATCGCTCCCTAACTGGTAATCCTTTCCCGAACATCAAAAGTCCTGCAAGCGTAAGTCCTTCTTTTCCATTTGTGCGGTCTATCGTATATGCTCCAAATTGTTTGAGGAACTCTTTGTCGTCCAGCTGATTATAAGTATGTCCAATGTTTCGATTCTCAAATTCATTCCTATAACTTCTCAGCGAGGGAATATCAATGTCATCCATCGTATAGTAATCGAGGAGATTGCCATCGTTCCCGTCTTCATTGGCATCACGAATCATTGCTTTAACCTCACTTTCATCACAATGGTAGTCTCCCTCGTGATTACGTTTGAAAGTGCCCTTGTATACGTTACCGTTGATATAGATGGGCTTATTGCGATAAATGGCTTGTGGAACGCGAATAACAAGCAGTGTGGCGTCATCATACTTAACCACCTGCACATCTTCGTCTTTCAACAAGCAACAACTAACTTTGTCACTATTAATTGTATTCCAAAAATCCTTTAGTTGCTGCTCGGCATTGCGGATTCCATAAATCTTGAACCTGTCATCTATTGATTCTGCAAACAGGTTTTCTTCAATACCAAGTATGATATAGCCGCCGTTGGTGTTTGCAAAAGCAGAATAGGTCTCCCAAACAGACTTGGGCAACGCATTTTCCGCCTTCTTACATTCCAAGGTTACGCGTTCGCCGTATTGTAATAGGTCATCTATAATGTTTTTATTCATATCATTAATCTCTAAATCCATATGGATTGGGATAATTCATAGTTGGCAATCGTCATACTAGTTCAATATTATTTATTTGTTTACTATTGACCATATCTACAAAATCATCCTTTTGTTTATTAAAGTTTCTCCAGTCTGGTTGCAAATCATAGTATTTGCATAACTCATCATATAATTCATCCAATTTCGCTTTATCGGTAATATCAGCCGCCTGTTTAACAACATTTAAGAATCCTACTTCGCTAAATGAGATATTTGGAAATTTAAAAGGCAAAATTCTTTTATCATTAAACGTCCAAGCTGCTCCCATTTCATTTTGACAAACTTCGCTTTTCCTATAGTCGTTGGAAATCATACACAAGATATAATCGCAACTTTTCATATTCTCGATTATCTCATTTCTGAAATCGTCCCCTGTACGAATTACTGTATGGTCAAGTGTACAGAAAATATCAGTCCGCTTAAATCCACAACCAAGCATTAAAACCTTTTCTATAAAGCAATTTATAATTGACTCATCCTCCGATGAATGACTAATAAAAAGTTTATATGTATTATGTTCCTCAAGGGGGTATAAAACGTCCAGAATTTTTATTATGGTTCTAATATCACCAAAAGAATAGGCATTTATATAGTCATTAATGATTGTTGGACCATATGGATATTGCGAAATGGTTTTTCTTTCTACAATTGTTTTTGTCGCTTCTTCCAATAAAAAGGCTATTTGGGGATAATCCTGATTTATTATGAGTTTTAATTGATTAGACAATTCTATTAGTTTTTTCGTAAGCGGGCCGACTAAAGAATTATAATTAATCCTACAGTTTTTCAGCACCTGATTGGCCGAATCAACTAAACTCCGAATTTGCTTATATTCATTGCTTCTCATATTAAACCATCGTTACTTTTACCTTACATTCTCAATACACAGATTTTAATCTCTGTGGTAAAAATAATCAATTTTAACAGTAGCCAACAACGATCCCAACGAGATACACAACAAAATGGAAGTTTTGTGCCATCCCCACATTTTTTTGTCATTTCAAGTATTATTTATTAAAATTGTTATTCGTTTGCAAAAGGAAAGAAACACTATTTGCAACATTATTTGAAAACATAATAGATTGTATGATTTAAACTTTTAACTGCCAATGAAATAGCGGATAGTAATGCACATATTTTAATAGGGAAAAGCAAGTAGCTTAATCTGGAACTTTGAAACTTCGACAACTTCAAAATATTCATCCAGTTCAAGCAATGAGAATCCTCGCCTTGTTGCGTGGACTTTTTTGTTGTAGTTGGATGAATATTGGCAGTCGAAGGCCTCAAAGTTCCGATGAAAGCGAAGTAAGTATCACGCTTTTTTTATGTGTGTATTTTTGCTTTGATACGGTGATTCCGAAAAACCTCACGAGTAGGATATAACAAATCATAATTATTATGAGTACTTTTAAGAAAATCATCAATATTTGTTCGTATTCACTAAATTGTGTTCTTATCATTTTACTTACTATAAGTTTTTTTAAATCCCGTTCAAATAATAACAATGACTTTGGCATTCAAGAAAATGTAATTGACAATAGCGGAGAAGAAGTTGAGAATGATAATAAAATCAACGAATATGATGCAAAATCAATTGTACACGAGATAGATATGCAATATCTGAATGCTATTGAAAGTGGTATCATTGAACGTGAAGAAAAAGATTTGCCATTACGCATACAAAAATACAAACTTGATGATATTACAATAGATAATATTGTGATTACCAATGATATTAAACCATATTCTGGTTATTTTGAGACAACGTGGTATTATAGGAAGAAGAATTTTCAGGGAGGATATAATAGTCACGAAAAAAAGGTTTATGTAAAAGTCTTTGACATTGTCTTTAATATTTCTGACAATTCTTATTCGTGGAGCAGTGATTGGAATTCTGCGTATATGGATAACATTTCGGATTTAATTGGATATGACTTTGATTAATTCTACAAAACAATTACAATAGTTATTGATGCCACGAAATCATTACCATTTCGTGGCACTTTTTAATCATCAAACCACCATTCCTTATTAAAACCCACAACACCACATAAGCTTATGAGGAATCATTAGTTCTATCTTAAAAAACGCTTATTCCTCTTGCTCATAATAATAAGAATAATCAATTCCCTTCATAAACAATTCACGGTCTGCGATTTGGTCGGTAAGGGCTTGCTTTAGTAGTGATTTTATTGGTTTTGAGTCGGTTGTGCTGGCGTGCATAGCGTTCAGGTAGTTTTTTTTGTCGATTTTACTCCAGTCAACACATTGTTTCAGAGAGTGTTTGAAGATTATGTCGAGCCAGATTCGTGTGCTACGGCCGTTGCCTTCCATAAAAGGGTGCGCCATATTCATCTCCACGTACTTGTCCACAATCTCGTCGAAAGTTTTCTGTGGCATTCGCTCAATAATTTCCAGATTCTGTGGCAGATATTCTGCACGGCAGAAGAGTGTTCCGCCTTTCGAGATTGTCTTTGTGCGTATCTTGCCAGCAAAATCGTATAACCCGCCGAACAAAAATGCGTGGATTTTTTGCAGTGCTTTTACTGTGCCGACTTCATTTTCTGAAATCAGATTGCTTTCCCACAGCGAATAGGCTTTCTTGCGGCTCTGCCCGTCAATTGAGTTGTCGCTATAGGTGAACCAATCGAGAAACTCGTTTGCCTTATTGTTTGGGATTTTTTTTGCCAGCAACTCAACACCTGCCTGGTCAACAACATCCGTTAGGTATGATTTCCCGTCAGCCGCCTTGAGTTTCATCCGATTAATGACTCCATTCAGTTGGTTAGTGACACTAACCAACTCACTTCCTCCTTTTTGGATTTTTGTTTTCAGATACTTCCAATAATTACGGTTCTTCTGATAATCGTCTTGCTCGTTGATGGCGCCAATAATGTCAAGCACAGAGAAATACCACTTGCTTTCATCGTCGTTCCAAATGGCACGAACTTCGCGGTCTTTGAAAAATCGTATGGATAGTTTATTAGTCATATTGGTATCAAAAATACTAATTATAATTCACTTTCTCAATCTTTCAGGCGGCCAATCGGCGGAATCTTCGGCGTTCCACATCGTGATAAACGGAAATCTGAAAGAGATAAACGGAACGTTGGTCTATTAAATTTGATAAGCATATGATTTTAATGGGGAAAAGAATATTTTTGAAACTCGTTAATAATTAAATCACTACAACTATGAAGAAGATTCTTCTTTCAATCGCATCGGTGGCAGCCGTGGCAATGACCAACGCACAGGACATCAATCTGCCCGCCCCTGATTTCTCGCAACCATCAACTTCGACTATCGAAGCCTTGAAAACACGTCACTCGGTTCGCAGTTTCACCAACAAGGAACTGACCGACCAACAGTTGAGCAACTTGTGCTGGGCTGCTTGCGGCCAGTCGCGCGACGCTCAACACATTACCGCTCCGACGGCGATGAACAAACAAGAGATTCGGCTTTTCGTCTTCACCAAAAACGGCGCCTTTGAGTACATTGCAAAGGATAACAAACTTGTGAAGAAGGCCGATGGCGACCAGCGTTCACTGATTGCGGGTGGCAAGCAGTTCAAGCAGGATTTTGTGATGGATTGCCCCGTTTCGCTGCTTATGGTTATCGATTTTGAGAAATTCGGCAGCCAGGACAGCCACGCCCAGATGATGGGCTGCGTTGATGCAGGCATTGTCAGCGAGAACATCAATCTCTACTGCCAGTCGGTGGGGCTTGCCACCGTGCCGCGTGCAACACACGACACTGAAGGTCTCAAGGCTTTGCTGGGACTCGGCGACAAGCAACTTCCGATACTGAACAACCCTGTGGGATTCGAGAAGAAGTAAGGCTCTGGCGGGTTCGCAGGAAAAAATCAAAAAGGGAATCTTCGGGTTCCCTTTTTTGATTATAACCAGTTTTGCAATTCAAACACTTGCATATATTTTTGCGACTTGAGATGAAGACAAAGCAAAAAATAATAGCGTTGGTGTTGCTGTCGGTTTTTCTGACACGCATTGCCGTGCTTGCGGTTCACACCCACGAGCCTGTCTATCATGCTGATTATGAGTGTGAACAGTGCGCGCACCACGCTTGTCATTCGGGCCATTTGACTGAATTGCAACTGGCCAACAGCGAGTGTCTTCTTTGCCAATTGTGCCAATTGCCTTTTGCAATGGCGTTGGCTTTATCCACTGCATCATTCTTATTACTAACAAGATACATTAGCGTTGCTGAATGCAGGATTATTCCTTGCAATCGGCCAAACTGCATTCGCGGACGCGCCCCACCTTTGATGTAAGCACTCATTTTTTTTAATTCATTGTCAGCAAGATGCAGACGCATGATGCTAATATTATGCGTGGCTGTATAACTGTCTGGCAAGCGTAGTGTTTACATCAAAATTATTCTAAATGACACATTTTATGGCTGTTGCGGCCGTGCTTTGCGCGCTGACCGACACAGTAATCGATATTGACGAAGTAACCGTATCGGACCACGCCGTGCGGGCTGCACAAACCCACACGTCGCTGACCGCGATGCAGGTGAGCCGCGACTATCTGCAACAGAACTTCTCGGGCAGCCTGATGCAGTCGCTGCAAGGCATTCCAGGCGTAAAGGCGATGAGCATCGGGTCGGGGCAGTCGAAGCCGACAATCCGCGGACTCGGTTTCAACAGGATGGTGGTGGCCGAAGACGGCATTAAACACGAAGGGCAGCAGTGGGGCGACGACCATGGCCTTGAGATTGACCAGTTTGCCGTTGACCGCGTTGAAGTGATTAAAGGTCCTGCGGCCTTGCTTTACGGCAGCGATGCCATTGGTGGTGTTATATGCCTTTATACCAACCATATACCCACCGATAGCGTGAGCGGTGCGGTACAGGTTTTTGGTCGCTCGAACAATGGACAGTTGGGGGCGTCAGCAAAAATCGGGCTGCGCCGAAGCAGTTTCTTTTTCCGCGCCAACATCACGGCCATCAACTACGGCGACTACAAGATTCCTGCCGACAGCATTCAGTACTACTCATACTACATCAAACTGAAAGACAGCAGATTGCGTAATACGGCGGGGCTTGAGCGCGATGGCAGTCTGATGGTGGGCTATGCGGGATATAATTTCCACGCCGACCTGCGCGTGTCGGATTCCTACTCGAAAAGTGGATTTTTCGCCAATGCCCACGGGCTTGAGGTGCGGTTGTCCGACATCGACTATGACCGTTCAACGCGCGACATCGACCTTCCGCATCAGTGGGTGAACCATCTTAAAGTGCTGAGCCACAGCAGTTGGCGGAACGATGTTGTATCGGTTGATGCGTCGCTTGCCTATCAGCAGAACAGGCGCGAGGAATGCTCGGAACCGGTGTCGCACGGCTATATGCCGACACCCAGCGACGAGATGGAACGCCACTTCGACAAGAGCACCTACACGGCCAACATCGGACTGAAAATGTCGCTCGGGCGGCATAGTCTGAACGGCGGTATAAATGCTGAATATCAGCATAATAGACGCTCGGGATGGGGCTTTATAATTCCCGATTTCGAAACAGGAAGTTTGGGCGCGTATCTGCTTGACAAGTACGAACCGTCTGACAACCTGAAACTTAATGCAGGCCTGCGTTTCGACCATGCGCAAACGCACATCCACAGTTACAACGATTGGTACAAGACGCCCGTTGGCACCGATTCGGTCTATAAGCAGCGCTCAACCGACATCGACTTGACATTCAGCAATTTGACATGGTCGGTTGGTGCGGTTTACAGTGCGGGTGCGTGGCTGATGAAGGCCAACGTGGGCAAGAGTTTCCGCATTCCGATTCCGAAAGAGTTGGGCGCTGACGGCATCAACTATCACATTTTCCGTTACGAGCGCGGCAATGCCGAACTCAACCCCGAAGTGTCATACCAGTTGGATTTAAGTGTTTATAGGTCAGGCAAATTGCTAACGGTTCAAGTTGAGCCGTATGTGAATTATTTTCCGAACTATATCTATCTGAATCCGACGGCGCAATACGAGGAAGGGTTGCAACTCTACCACTACACGCAGGCCGAAGTGTTACGTTATGGCATTGAGTGTCAGGCTGATTACAAGATTACGCGACACTTTGAAGCCGAACTGAAGGGCGAGTATCTCTATGCCGAACAGTTGTCGGGCGCGAAAAAGGGTTATACGCTGCCGTTCTCAACACCGTGGTCGGCCGATGCGGGGCTGAAATACAGCCACAAACGCCACGGCGAGGGAAGCATCGGACTGAACGTGCATTTTGTCGGAAAACAGGATAATATCGTTCCGCCAGAAAAGCCCACCGACGGCTATTGGACGCTCAACCTGACGGCAAACCACCGTTTCCGCTTGACGGGCAGCAGCATAAATGTGTCGCTTCACGCTGATAATCTGCTAAATAAGCGCTACTACGACCACACCAGTTACTACCGTCTGATTGACGTGCCTGAGGCAGGACGGAATTTTGCGGTTATGGTTGGTTGGGAATTTTGAATGTATGCACTAACACAAACTAAAAACACAAACACTAACTGAAAATGGAAAACAAAACAACCTTAAATGTTTAATAAATAAAAATTTACAATAATGAAAAAGATATTTAATATGAGCCTTATCGCGGCTCTCGTAACTGTGGCATTTTTATTTGCATCGTGCAACAAAGATGACGAAACACCAGAAAAACCGACAATTACGCTAACCGAAGTGGGACACGACAACAGCCGTCACGCCCATCCGGGTCACGACCTGCACCTTGAAGCCGACGTTTTGGCCGAAGGCTTGATCAGCCGAATCGACATCGAGATACATCAGGAAGAAGGAAGCGGTTTTGAAATCGAAAAATCGTTTACCGATGGTAAATACATAGGTGTCAAGAATATAGAGTTTCATGAGCATATCGATATTCCTGCCGATGCGCCTATGGGCGAATATCACCTTCACTTCACGGTTACCGACAAGGAAGGCCAGCAAACGACGGCCGAATGCCACATCGAAATTGTTGAGGATGACGATGATAATGATGACGAACACGAACATTCACATAATGAATAAAAGATGAAAAAAAGCATTTTTTCAGCGTTTCTGCTGTGCGCACTCTGTGCGTGCAGCAGTTCCGACAAAGCGGAAGATATGACAATGCCAGAAATCAGCGCCGATGGTGTTGATGCTTGTCCTATTGATTGTCAGCGGTTTAAGCGTAGTAGTGTAATTGCTTTCCACTATCAGTTTTCCGACAATGTTGAGTTGGGTGGCTATAACATTGAGGTTCACAACAATTTCGACCACCATACCCACAGCACATCGGCGGCCGAATGCGAAATTGAAACCGAAAAAAAGCCAGTGAATCCGTGGGTGTTCAACAGCGATTTTGACATTCCCGAAGGCTTGCGAACTTACACGGCAGTCATCAACATCGACATTCCTGCCGACATCGACCCAGGTGATTACCACTTTATGGTCCGACTGACAGACCAGGCTGGTTGGCAGCAACTGAAATCGATGGCTATCAGGATTGAAGAGTAAATCCGTGCGTAGGGTACGTTGGCCGCTTGACCGACAGTGCCTTACGCTTTTTTTATCTCTACGCAAAAACGTTGCATCTAAACTTCCCGGCTTTCCATTTATTTATGTACTTTAGCGCCGCAAATCTCGAAGTATGAAAAAAGCGTTGATAATAGTTATCGTGTTGAACATCTTGCGGTTAGCGTTTATGCCGTTTATCGGGCTGACGCCGCAGGAATCTTACTTCGCCTATTATGCCGACCACCTTTCGCTATCGTACTACGACCATCCGCCGCTGGTGGGCTACACCATCTGGCTGTTTATGAGCGTGTTCGGTCACAATATGTTCGCTGTCAAATTTGCGTCGTTTCTGATAACGCTGCTGGCGCAACTGGCATTTTTTGCGCTGGCGTCGCAGGTGTTGCGCAGCGACCGTAAATACTTGGCCTGGATCATTTTCTGCACGTCGATGCTTGTAACATCGCTCTCACTGCAGAATTGTCCCGACGTGGTGCTGACGCTCTTCTGGACGCTCTCAATCTGGGCACTCTATCGCGCAATCTTCAACGGCGAGAACCGCTTTTGGATTTACGCAGGACTCTTTATGGGACTGGCATTCGACAGCAAATTCCCAGCCGTCGGGCTGCCCGCTGGACTATTGCTTTTCCTGCTCTTCTCGGGGCGCTACCGTCATTTGCTTGCAAAGCCGTGGCCCTACATCGCGATAGGCATAATGGTGCTTCTGGCCTTGCCGGTGCTCATCTGGAACGCACAAAACGATTTTGTTTCGTTCCGGCTAAGTTCAGTGCTTCGCGCTGAGCCGTTCGACAGCGATACCCCACAAAATATCTTCCAATTTATTCTGTCACAGATAATTATACTAATGCCCGTGTTGTTTGTCGGGTTGTGGTGGCTGTTCGGCAAATACTTGTGGCGAATCGTTACGAAACCAAACCAGACCAACCCTGAGATATGGTTCCTGTTCTGCTTCTTTATGCCAATTTTCATGGGTGTCTACCTTGTGTCGATTTTCGGCGAAGTCAAATACAACTGGCTGATACCTACTTATATAAGCGGCATTGTACTGATGGCGCGATTCATTAAAATGCGCTGGCAGAAATGGCACTGGATTTCGACATCTGTGCTCTATGCCGTATGCATATATTATATTGTGCTGGCGCCGCAATCGGCTTTTGTAAAATACGATTTGGGATTGGATTCCAAACAGTTGGCTGACGAAGTGGCCGAAATCCACGCTGCCAATCCAGGCACGTTCGTTTTTGCTACCGACGGCTACAAAACGGCTTCGAAAATCAGTTTCTACAGCACCGACACCATCTACGGCCCGCAGATTATCGACCAAACGCCTTATCATTTCGGCTATGTTGGACTTGATACAAAGCAACTTACTGGCAAAGACGGCATTCTGGTGAAACCGCGCCTGAACAGCAGCACGCCGTTCCACCTGATTGTGCCATATTTCAGCGAAGTGAAGAAGGTGAGAAGCATCAAAGTGGCTGGCCTGCCTGCCTACGATGTGTTCTACTGCGTTGGTTATAAGGGTGTTGCGCCGAATAACGATTGATACAATAAATATCGAACTAAACATAAATTGATAATGAATAAGAAACATAATCTGGGTACCATCTGCGTGCAAGAGGGATGGAAACCGAAAAAGGGCGAGCCGCGTGTGCTGCCCATCTATCAGAGCACAACTTTCAAATATGACAACACCGAGCAGATGGCCGACCTGTTCGACCTGAAGGCGTCGGGCTACTTCTACACCCGTCTGCAAAACCCCACAAACGACGCAGTAGCGGCAAAAATCTGCGCTCTTGAGGGCGGTGTGGCCGCAATGCTCACATCGTCGGGTCAGGCGGCAAGTTTCTACGCCGTTTTCAACGTTTGCGAGGCTGGCGACCATTTTGTGTCATCATCGACCATCTACGGCGGAACATACAACCTTTTTGCCGTGACAATGAAGAAGTTGGGCATCGAATGCACATTTGTCGACCCCGACGCTTCGGAAGAGGAAATCAGCAAGGCTTTCCGCCCTAACACCAAATGCTTGTTCGGCGAAACCATCGCAAACCCGGTTTTGAGCGTGCTCGACATCGAGAAATTCGCCCACATCGCCCACTCGCACGGCGTTCCATTGATTGTTGACAACACTTTCCCAACGCCAATCAACTGCCGTCCGTTTGAGTTCGGCTGCGACATTGTGACACATGCCACCACCAAATATATGGACGGCCACGCAACCAACGTAGGCGGCTGCATTGTTGATAGCGGCAACTTCGACTGGGAAGCCCACAAGGACAAGTTCCCTGGCCTGACCGAACCCGACCCGTCGTACCACGGACTTGCCTACAGCAAGGCTTTCGGCAAGGGTGCCTACATCACCAAAGCCACTGCACAACTGATGCGCGACCTAGGTTCGATTCAGTCACCGCAGAACGCGTTCCTACTGAATCTGGGACTTGAGACTCTGCACGTTCGTATGCCGCGCCACTGCGCAAACGCACAGGCTGTGGCCGAATATCTTGAGAAGAACCCGAAAGTGGCATGGGTCAACTATTCGGGCTTGAAGTCGAGTCCGTATTACGCTCTGGCACAGAAGCAGTTCACCAACGGCCAGTCGTGCGGCGTAGTAACCTTCGGGGTTAAGGGCGGCCGTGAGAAGGCCATCACCTTTATGGACAGTCTGAAACTGGCTTGCATTGTAACTCACGTGGCCGATGCCCGCACCTGCGTTCTGCACCCAGCAAGCCACACTCACCGCCAACTCACCGACGAGCAACTGCTCGAGGCCGGCGTCAAACCCGACCTTATCCGTTTCTCGGTTGGTATTGAGGACATTGAGGACATCATTGCCGATTTGGAACAGGCTTTTGCGAAGATTTGAAATTAAACACGGGGAAATTTGTTCGAGCACTGATTTTATAATAAAACACCATAAAATATTCATTATGAAAGCATTAGCAACCATCGCAACAATTGCGGCTTTGGCAACATCTTTGTCAACCGCAGCGCAGACCGACCTTCCGGAATTCAACAAAATCAAGGTTTACGGAAAGATGGAAGTGAGCATCAAATTCGGTCAGGAACAAAGCGTCACGGTGAAAACCGACGAGCAGTACAAGAAGGATATCAGCGTCGAGGTTGTCGATGGCCAGTTGCGTATTGGCGCGGGTTCTGTCGTTCCGCGCCAGACCAATGTGGTGGTAATTATCGGTTGCCCGAAACTCGATGCCGTTGAATTAGGTGGCGGTGCCAAATGCTTCAACAGTGGCGCAATCACAACGCCTGTGCTTCACCTTGAGGCCGGAGCCGGAACCGAACTCGATTTTCTGGTTGAATCGGACTCTGTTGATTTGATGGTGGCTCGCGGCGGATTTGCACGATTGAGCGGAAAATCACGCGCCGTGCGGCTCAAGACATCGTCAGGCGGTTCGTATGCTGCTGACGAGATGGAAAACAGTGTTTTCTACGCCGAAATGGGTGGCGGCATTGCCCGCACCAAAACATCGGACAAGATTGTAGCCAACCTGGCCGCCAAAGCCACGCTGCTCTACACCGGCTCACCGAAAATAGAGAAGAAGGAAGGCTCAAAGGGCGAAATCAAGCCTGATGAGGAGTAGTTTTTAAGTTATAAGTATTAAGTTTTTGAAGTTTTAAGTTTTTAAGGCATAAGTAGGGACGTCATATTATGGCGTCCACAAACGTAGGGACACACCGCGTGTGTCCGAAACAATGTAAGGACGTCACAGTGTGGCGTCCGCACTAATCGATTATTCGATTAATCAATTATCCGATTCACCAACAAAATGGAAATAAAGTCTGCCGAATTTGTAATGAGCAACACCGATTTTCGGAAGTGCCCGCCGCCGACAATGCCCGAATACGCATTTATCGGCCGCTCAAACGTGGGCAAAAGTTCGCTCATCAACATGCTGACTGGCAACCAGAAGTTAGCCAAAGTGTCGGGCAAACCGGGTAAAACACAGACTATCAATCATTTCATCATAAATAAGAACTGGTATCTGGTCGACCTTCCGGGATATGGCTACGCGCAAACGGCCAAATCGGAGCGCCGCACGTGGCAGTCGTTCATTGGCGACTACATCCGCAACCGCGAGAATCTTTACTGCCTTTTCATCCTTGTCGACAGCCGCCACGAGCCGCTCGCTAACGACCTTGAGTTCATCCGCTGGGCTGGCACGCAAGGCATTCCAATCGCCATTGTTTTCACCAAAGCCGACAAACTCTCGAAATCGGCACTAAACAGAAACACAGACATTTACAAACAACGTCTGCTCGAAGATTGGGAGGAGTTGCCGCCGTGCTTCATCACATCGTCGGAGAAGCGCGAAGGCCGCGATGAGATTCTGGATTTCATTGACGTAGCCAATTCTGGCGAGAATGCAGAAGACGCTGATTAGACTAATTGGCGCTGATTTCCAAGCCAAATTGAATCCTTTTTTTCAAATATGGCATTCATATTTGCGCATATCGAGAAAAATTTTTATAAATTTGGTTTGATAATTTTTAACACTAAAAATTTAACGCTATGGTTAGTTTAATTAAAACTTTTTTCTCGAAATTCTTTGATTTTTCGGGGCGTACATCACGTAAGGACTTCTGGCTCACATGGTTGTGCCTTATTTTGTTAGGTATTGTAATTACAGTAATAACTGCATTAGTACCTGTGCTAGCTCTTATAACGTGGATTTATGGACTTATTATTCTCATCCCGAGTTTGGCAATGGGCGCACGCCGCTTGCGCGATGCAGGATTCTCGCCATGGTTGATGCTTCTGTTGCTCATTGGCATCGGTGGTTTAATTCTGATTATCCTCTGGATTTTCCCGAAAAAATAACAGTCTTTCCGACTGAAAAACAAAGAGTCGTCGTTCGTTGGCGGCTCTTTTTTTCCCACCAAAAATCGTTTTCATTGTTCGTTCATCGTGTTTTTTCATCGGTTTGCACAACAAATCGCGCAACAAATCCAAAAGTCGCCAAATGAAAAATAAGATTCTTATTTTTGTACTTTAATAATTAAAATCATCATGTGATGAAAAAGGCATTTTTTACACTGGTTGCGACATTCTCGGTAATTGCCGCCATGGCGCAAAATGGTCCGGTTGTGAGTTGGACAGAATCGACATACAACTTTGGCGAAATCAAAGAGGCCGATGGCCCTGTAACACACAAGTTTGAACTGACCAACACCGGCGACGCGCCACTTGTCATTACCTACGTTAAACCATCGTGCGGCTGCACCACATCCGATTACACAAAGGAACCTATCATGCCAGGTGCAAAAGGCTATGTTTCTGCAACATACAATCCGCAAGGGCGCCCGGGTCCGTTCAACAAATCGATTGATGTGACTACCAACTGCAAGCCAGAGGTCACAACCGTCAGATTCAAAGGCAATGTTATTGAACGCGAAAAAACGATAGCCGACCTGCATCCGCGCAAAATTGGCGAACTTAACCTCGAGGTGAACCACATTTCACTGCTCAAAGTGAAGAATACCGAAGTGAGAACCGACAGCGCAAGCATTGCCAACCTCACTGACAAACCGCTGAAGATTACCTTCGCTAGCGTGCCTAAACACATAAAAATCAAAGCCGTTCCTGAAACTCTGGAACCCAACCAGCAGGGCAATATTATTGTTGAATACGATGCCACACAGCGCAGCGACTGGGGTTTTGTGATGGACAAAGTAATCATCTCAATCAACGGTAACACCAACAGTAATAAAAACATCCTTTCGATAAGCGCAACGATTGAGGAGGATTTCTCAAAATACTCGCAGGATCAACTCGAGTCGGCACCAAAAATGGTGTTTGATGAGACAAGTTTCAATTTCGGAGCAATCACCCAAGGCGAGAAAGTAAACCACTCGTTCAAATTCCGCAATGAGGGTAAGAGCGACTTGGTAATCAGAAAGATAACAACATCGTGCGGCTGCACTGCTGTCAACAGCAAACCTGATGTTATCAAGCCTGGCGAATCATCGTCAATTGACATCACCTTCAATTCGGTCGACAAAACAAACCGGCAGAACAAAAGCATCACAATAATCTGCAACGACCCGAAAAACTCGCAACAGATTCTGCACATTGTTGGTGACGTGAGAAAGAAACAATAACTATAACTGCAAAAAAACAACTGCAGGCGGCTTTCTTTGTCAGATTGCCGCCCGCACTATTTTATCGCGATGCTGAAAAAACGACTTCTGATGATGGCAATTTTGCTGATGCCGCTTGTATTTGGCGGCCTTGCGCAAAATCCATTCAGCATCAACACCGACATCAATACGGCAGGAAAAACCCTGAAACAGGTGATAACCGAAATTGAAAACAGATACGATGTATCTTTTTCATATTCTGACAATTTGCTTCCCAAACGTCATCTCAATAGAATCGACAACGGCAAAAATCTCGGCCAATTTCTCGAAAATCTGCTGTATCAGCATAATATCGGATATAAAATCATTGACAATCAGATAGTTCTTTTTCAATCAGAAAGAAAAGCAAAGCAGTTTCATCTGACCGGATACATCACTGACAGTAAAAATTCCGAGATAATTGTGAATGGCGCCGTGTATGTATTCGACCTTGGAATGGGCACAATATCAAATAATTACGGTTATTTTTCAATTCTACTCCCCGAAGGCCGCCACATCATCAGAACCAACAGCCTCGGCTATTTGACTTGCGACACGACAATCAATCTGACCTGCGACACCGTCTGCCAAATTGAACTTCAGCCGGTCTCATTCCAGATGAGAGAAATTGTTGTAACTGACAAAAACAGAGACGATTTCATTGCCTCGGCAATGAGTTCAATAGCAAAATTCGACATCGAGAAACTGAAACAGATGCCCAACGTGCTTGGCGAACACGACGCGCTGCGCAACCTCGACATGCTGTCAGGAATGCAGATGAGCGAATTCTCAACCAGTAACATCTGCGTGCGCGGCGGTGCCGGCGACCAGACTCTGTTTCTGATGGACGAGGCCAACATCTACAACGCATCGCACTTTGGAGGCTTTGCCTCGGTGTTCAACCCCGATGTGGTGAAACACATAAACATTCACAAGAACGAACTGCCTACAAGCGAGACAGGTGCTCTATCGTCGGTGATTGATGTGCGCATGCGCGACGGCGACATGCAGAAGTGGCACACCAAAGGCACCGTCGGTCTGCTGACAGCCCGTCTGCTTGTCGAGGGGCCACTGAAGAAGGACAAATCATCGCTTCTGATAGCAGTGCGCCGCACCTTTGCCGACCAAATTGCCAAGCCGATAATGAACGCCATCAACTTCAAACTCAACTTCTACTACTACGACTCCAACATCAAGTTCAACTACAAGTTCAATCCGCGAGACCGTATCTACTGGTCGTGGTACACGGGCGGCGACCATCTGGACCACTCGATGTATCTGAAGCGCATCAACCACATTTCAACTCTGCGTTGGAACCACATTTTCGGCGAACACCTGTTCTGCAACACGTCGGTTATCGGGTCGTTCAACCGCACCGATCTGCTTAACTTCCACTATAACGGCGAATTCAAATGGCGGTCGATATGCTGGGACACAAAGGCAAAAATCGATTTCACCCACCATGTGAACGACCTTGTCAGTCTGAAATACGGATGGCAGACCATATTCTACAGCCTAGAGCCTTTCGACCTCACCCCCGACGACGAGAACATCTCATTCAAAGACTCCCGCATTCACGCGCAACCAATTTATAATCACGGTATTTACATCGATCAGAATTACAATCTCGGGGCGCGGCTGACAATGGATGCCGGCTTCAGGCTGAACAGCCACAGCGGACCAACCGACCACAACAACGCAAGGGATTCAACCATATTCTATCCGGAATGGAACATTACGGCATGCTATCGCCCATCGGAGGATATGCTCATAAAACTGAACTCATCATTGAAATACCAACCCATCCACCAGATGCAAATCAGTTCCTACGGCATCACCGTAAACCGCTGGATGCCAGCCAACTCGCGGTTCATGCCCGAACAAAGCCTCAACATATCGGTCAGCGCCAATTATAAGGCTACCGACTGGATGAATGTGAGTGCAAACATCTATCAGCGACGGCTGAAGAATCTGATTGAAACACTTCAGGAAGTGCGACTTCTGTATGAAATCAACCCCGAAAGGTTCGCTCACAACTCGTCGGTGAAAATTCACGGCTGCGAACTGTCGGCCTCCGTCACAACCGACAAACTGCTGATGACTGCCACCTACGACTACACCGACTCGAGATGGCTCACCTACGGCCTCAACAACGACCAGAACTATCCGGCATCGTTCATCAGAAAGCATTCATTCATTATTTCAGGCACATACCACATCAACAACAGAATGCGAGTGTCGTCGGCATGGCAGATAGCGTCGGGCCTCCCCTACACTGCCGCCGTTGGCAAATATGTTATTGACGGAAAAACAGTTATGCAGTTCGACAACGACAAAATCAATACCGAACGCCTGCCAAACTATAACCGCCTCGATGTCAGTCTGGACATCGACAGCCGGAAAAATCCTTCGCGTAAATGGAACAGTTACTGGAACATATCGGTCTATAATCTGTATGCCCGCAAGAATCCGCTTGGCGTGTCGTACTTCACCACCAACGACCTCGGCCAGGTTGAACTCAATCCCGGCTACTACTACTTCTATCAATTTGTGCCATCAGTGTCGTACAAGTTCGAGTTCTGATTGTTATTCAGTCATTTAACCATTTGTTGATATTTTGGTCACAATGTTTCGGAAAAAAAACGCTGCGATACAAATTATTTATAATTTTGTCAGTGGTGATTTATAAAAACAAACATTTGAAAATCAATCAACTATGTTGTCTGCGCCGATAAAATTGTTCTCTGGAACCGCAACACGTTATCTTGCCGAAAAAATTGCCGACAGTTATGGTATAACATTAGGCCGTTCTTTGGTTCAGCACTTTGCCGATGGTGAATTTGCCACATCGTACGAAGAAACCGTCCGCGGCTCAAATCTTTTCATCATCCAATCGACATTCCAGCCGAGCGACAATCTGCTCGAGTTGCTGATGATGATTGATGCCGCCAAACGTGCTTCGGCCTACAAGATTATCGCTGTGATGCCTTATTTCGGCTTTGCCCGTCAGGACCGCAAGGACCGTCCGCGCGTGTCAATCGGCGCAAAACTGGTTGCCGACCTGCTCACCGCTGCAGGCGTGTCGCGCGTCATCACAATGGACCTGCACGCCGACCAGATTCAGGGATTCTTCAACTTGCCAGTCGACCACCTGTACGCTTCATCGATTTTTGTACCGTATCTGCGCAGCCAGAATATTAAAGATCTGACAATTGCAGCACCCGATATGGGCGGCTCAAAACGCGCAAACGCATATGCACAATACTTGAACGCCCCGATGGCCATCGGTCACAAGCACCGCGCAAAAGCCAACGTGGTTGACGAGTTGCGCATTATTGGCGATGTGAAGGACCGCAACGTTGTCATCATCGACGATATGATTGACACCGCCGGCACCATCACAAAAGCCGCGCAAGTGATTATGGACCAAGGCGCAAGCAGCGTCCGCGTGATGGCTACACACCCCATTCTTTCGGGTCCGGCCTACGAGCGCCTGATGGACTCGCCCATCACCGAAGTCATCACCACCGACACCATTCCTTTGAAGCAGGAATGCGACAAGATAACCGTTCTTTCGGTTGCCGACTTGTTCGCCAACACCATCAAAAGCGTCTATCAGGAGCGGTCAATCAGTTCGAACTTTATTTTCTGATAAAAACACAACAAAATATGCAAGCCCTGAATCGAAAACGGTTCGGGGTTTGTTGATTTTGGCGGATAAAAAATGGAGAAAACTGAACTTCTCCGCCAGTCGATTCATCGATTATCCGATTCACCATTAATTATTTTTATATATCTTTTCGGCAAGTTTTTAGAGAGATGGACACTACTTATTTTTGCAATCAGAGCATTATTCCAGTACGCACCGAGCCGCGCGAAGGAGCCGAAATGGAAACACAGATTCTGTTTGGCGAAATGTATCGGTCAATGGAAACCGATGGTAATTGGGCTCGCATCAAAATCAATTCCGACGGTACGGAAGGATGGATAAACAGCAAACTGCTTATGCCTGTTGAAGGCGACCAGTTGCACCGTCTGCTGGCTTCGGAACGCCATGTTGCCAGCCGCCCGCTCGACTTCCTGGTTGTCGACAATCAATGGCAGATGCCCCTGCCCGCTGGTTCGGTTCTCTACGGCCGCGGCCCGAGTTTCAACATCGAGGTTGGCAATCATCTTTACTCTTACTATTCTGACTCACAGCGATATAGCGACAAGCGCAACAATGTGACAATGCTTGCCGAATCGCTCATCGGGGCACCGTATCTTTGGGGAGGAAAAACAATGCTGGGCATCGACTGCTCGGGATTCACGCAGGTGCTGTTCAGCACTGTGGGCATTCAGTTGCCACGCAACGCATCGCAACAGGCCACAATGGGAATGGCTGTGCCATTCATTGATAATGCCCTGCCGTGCGACATTGCCTTCTTCGACAACAACGCAGGCGATATAACTCATGTGGGTTTAATCATGAGCGGCAACCGCATAATCCACGCCTCGCGTGGCCGTGTGCGCGCCGACAGCATCGACCATCAGGGAATCTACAACAACGAGTTGAACGAATACACTCACAAACTGCGTCAGATAAACAGAGTGATTCCCGCTTGATGTATGGGCTGGCTGAAGACCATACAACTGCTGGGCACCGATTTGTTGTCGCTCTTCTCGCCACCAAAATGCTGCGCTTGCGGCAATGCCCTGGTTCGGGGCGAAAAAATGCTATGCACCCACTGCATCATGAAAATGCCCAAAACCAATTTCCACAAGGTTCGCGGAAATATGGTTGAAAAAAGTTTCTGGGGCCGCGTTCCGATAGAATATGCCACATCATTCTTCTATTTCATCAAAGACAGTGATTTTCAGCATCTTCTCCACTCTTTAAAGTACAACGGCCGCAGCGATATCGGTATTTATCTGGGAAAACATTTTGGCCATGAACTGATACGCCAGCCCGAATTCAGCCATTTCGATTCCATTATTCCCGTTCCGCTTCATCCCGATAAACTTCGCAAACGAGGTTACAATCAGAGCGAGATGTTTGCCCGAGGGCTGTCGAAATCGATGAATATTCCTGTTGAAACCAAAGCGCTGACACGCACAATTTTCACTGAAACTCAAACACATAAGAACCGCATCGAGCGTTGGGAGAACGTGAAAAGCGTTTTTGCTGCCAACCCAGCCGTCAACCTCAACGGCAAGCACATTCTGCTTGTGGATGATGTGCTGACCACTGGCGCCACCATCGAGGGCTGCGCCAACGCACTGCTTAAGACAAACCCTGAAGTTAAAATCAGCGTGGCCACGCTGGCGTTTGCGCATTCGATGTGAGTTGGAAGATTGTTGAATCGGTTAATCGGCCAATCGTATAATCGATTGAACAACAGTCAATTCACCGATTCACCATCCCGATATCTATCGGGACACCAAATAACTGTTGTCCGTTGTCTGAAGTCAAAACTCACTGCCTTGCGTAGAGTTTCCCTGGCATTCCGCGGACAACACCGTTCAGTTCCATTGTGAGCAGAAGCGACGATACTTTGGGCATGGTCATTCCTGTGTTGCGGCAGATTTCATCGATGGTGAGTTCGCCGTCTTGCAGAGCGTCGTAGATTTTCTGGCTTTCGGCATCGAGTTCTACAAACAAAGAACGCTGCACAGGCTTCGGCTTTGTGTTCCATCCCAAAATATACTCCACATCGGCAAACGATTCAACCAGATGCGCCTGGTTGGTCTTGATAAGTTTGTTGCAACCCGATGAGAATTTGTCGGCTGGACGGCCAGGAAGGGCGAAAACATCGCGGCTATAAGAGTTTGCCAACTCTGCCGTGATGAGCGAACCGCCTTTCACATCAGACTCAACAACAATGGTGGCATCGCACAAGCCAGCAATGATGCGGTTGCGGCGCACGAAATTTGTCTTGTCGGGAACGGTTTTCGGAAAAAATTCGGTCACCAGACCGCCCGTTTTCACCATTTCGGCGGCAATGCCGCGGTGGGCTGTCGGGTAGATGGTGTCAAGGCCGTGAGCAAGCACGCCGTAGGTTGGCACGCCAAACTCGATGCACGCTTTGTGCGCCGCCACATCAATTCCGTATGCAAGACCACTCACAATGCAAACGTCGGAATATGAGCGGCTTACAGCCTCAACCAATTCGCGGCAGAACGCCTGTCCGCGCTGCGTGGCGCTGCGGGTGCCCACCATTGAGAGGTATTTCTTATTGGAATCGATGCGCTGCCCTTTCACGAAAATCACCAGCGGACTGTCCTCGCAAGCCTTCAGACGCTCTGGATAATCCTTGTCGTACCAGGTGAGAATGCTGATGTTGAATTTCTCGGCAAACTCCATCATCTCATCGGCATAGCGGTAGTAATCGTCAGCACGGATGGCATCGGCGAGAACTTGTCCAACACCAGGAATACGCTGTAATTCAGCATCTTTTCTATTGAACAATCCTTTAATTCCACCAGCATACGAGATGATACGTTTCGACATCATGCTGCCGATGCCAGGCACCGCCCACAGCGCCAGACAGTCACGCAAGTCAGGTTTGTCCTGCTCCATCAGTTGCTCTTCTTTTTTATCGTTTCGAGGATGGCAAACGCACGTTTGATTTTTTCAATTTGCTCATCGTCAAGCAAATTTATACAAACATTCGGATATTTTGCAACTCCGCCAGGGGTGTTTTTAAAAACGGTAAGATTGGTGCGGAAACGAGTTTTGGTTATCTCATAACCTGCAAATTCCGATGCGTCGATTTCAATTGAATTATTATCTGTACGGATTGGCCAAAGTGCTTTATAGCGGACAATTACCTTGTCGGGGCCAACAAAAATTATCACAAAATTGTTGCCGAACAGCACAGCCACTGCAACATAGATTAGCAAAACCGCGATGCCGCCAAACAGCCACATCAGGTTTGTGCTGAAATTGCCCCAGTAAATCACCGTCACCGACAGCACCACCAACACTGGCACAAAAGCGTAGGCCAGGCGCACTTGCGATGCTTTATTTGCGTTGTTGATTTCCATTGTCAGTCGGTTTTTGTTTTGCCAATAGCGGCACCGACATAAATACATAAAGCGTACCAAACGAACTTGGTTGGTCAAATTTAATTGGCGGTTGGTCAAAGGATGGCGAAAATCAATATCTGTACCGCTGCGCCCACCAGTTTTTAAGGCGGGTGCGGATGTTCTCTTCCTGCGGGTTCTGCTGCGGGTTGTAGAACTTGCGGCCGCGCAACTCTTTGGGCAGAAAATCCTGGTCAACAAAATTGCCTTCGTAGTCGTGCGCGTACTTGTAGTTGGCGCCGTAGCCCATCTTTTCCATCAGTTTGGTGGGTGCGTTGCGCAGATGTAATGGCACCGACAGATTGCCCGTCTGGCCGACAGTTGAGAGCGCATCGTTGATGGCCATATAGCCCGAATTGCTTTTAGGGCTCGATGCGAGATAAATGGCACATTCCGAGAGAATTATGCGCGATTCGGGCATCCCGATTTTGTTCACTGCGTCGAAGCAGGCGTTGGCCAGTAGCAGGGCGTTGGGATTGGCAAGGCCAATGTCTTCCGAAGCCGAAATGAGCAGCCTGCGGGCAATGAATTTCACATCCTCGCCACCGTCGAGCATACGCGCAAGCCAATAAACGGCGCCGTTGGGGTCGCTGCCGCGAATCGACTTGATGAAGGCCGAAATGATGTCGTAGTGCATCTCGCCGTTCTTGTCGTACACCGAAAGGTTCTCTTGCAGAATGTCCTCAACTATCTTGTTGTTGATTGTGATTTCAGATTTTCCCGATTGTGCCCCAACAACAATATCAATGATATTGAGCAACTTGCGCGCGTCGCCACCCGAATAGCGGAACATTGCTTCCTTTTCTTCGACGTTGATTTTCAGTTGTTTCAAGTCGAAATCCATTGTGAGAGCACGGGTTAGCAGTTCGTCAAGGTCTTCGGGCTCGAGCGATTTGAGCACATAAACCTGGCACCGCGAAAGCAGTGGCGAAATGACTTCGAACGACGGATTTTCGGTCGTGGCGCCAATCAGCGTCACCACGCCTTGCTCCACTGCGCCAAGCAGCGAGTCCTGCTGCGCCTTGCTGAAGCGGTGAATCTCATCGATGAAGAGAATGGGGTTCGGCTGGTCGAAAAACTGCTGACGTTTGGCCTGGTCGATGGTGTCGCGAACATCTTTCACGCCTGAACTGATGGCGCTCAACGAGAAGAACGCGCGCCCCTGCAAGTGGCTGATAATGTTGGCCAAAGTGGTTTTTCCAACTCCTGGCGGGCCCCACAGAATCATGCTCGGAATCCGCCCCGACTCGATGGAACGGCGCAGAATAGCCCCCTTCCCGACCAGATGTTTCTGGCCGATGTACTCGTCCAGACTTTTCGGACGCAACCGTTCGGCTAATGGCAAGTTCGGCATCGCTGTGCTGCTGTTTTTCGATTGGCGAAGATAAAAAACGCTAACGTAAACTGAAAACGAAAACGCGGACACCAACCTAAAACGCTCTAAATCCCAACTATCATTATCTTTGCCAAAAACAAAAAACGATGTTTGGACTGCCAACACACTTGCAACATACTGACGATGCGGAACTTAAGCAGATTTTGCAGCAAACTATAATGCTGCAAAACGGCGCCGTGGCTGCACAGATGGCCAAATCAGGCGTGCGCGGGCTGATGAATTACGGCGTGTCGCTGCCCGACCTGCGGCGTATTGCGGCCGAATGGGGCACCAACCATGAACTTGCCCGGCGACTTTGCCCGCTCAACATTCGCGAAGCGCGCATCCTGGCATCGATGCTTTTTGATGCCAACAAGCTGACCGACAGCGATTTGACGCTAATCAGCCAATCAATAACAAACATTGATATGGCCGAGAATTTTGCGCAAAATATTGTCAACAAAATTGCTGATCGTGACTTTTTCAGCCAACTTGCCAATGGCGACAAATGGCATCTGCTGACTGCCATCAACGCTGTGGGCTGGGCGGTTGCGCAGCATCGGCAGCACTCTGATATTTTGTCCGATTGGTTTGCTGACAATATTGAATCAATTGTCAATCAGAATATTGCAGAAACTGCGCGGCCGATTGTGTCAACAATGACTGCCATTGCTGACATCTCGGAACCGAAAAAACTGACAATCGAAAACATTGCGCAAAAACTAATATCTTCGCAATCGGTATTTGCACAAAATATTGGTAATCAGATTATTCAATTGCAGCAAACTGATTTTTGAGAGTAAAAAACCTGACACGCACAATCTGCAGCACTGACGTGCGTTTTTCTGGTACGTTTTTTGTCATAAAGAC
>JAEEPS010000107.1 GCA_016284875.1 Salinivirgaceae bacterium
ATGATGTCGATAAGGCTGTGGCCGTCTTCGTTCAACTGACTGAAAATCTCAAGGTTACGAAACGTAAAACGGTCAATCCACACATACTCGTCCTCGGCAATGCGGCGGATTCCCGTGATGTTGCCAATTTGCGAATGCTGGGTGATGTCGAGATAGTAAAGTATTGAACCAGCGGCAATTGTGCCCAAAATTTGGCGGTCGATGCCGAAACCTTTGAGCGACTGCGTCTGGAAATGCTTGAGCAGACGGTCGGTTGCGGCCTGCTCCGAGAACACCCACTCGTCGATGGCGTAGATGTAGAACCCCATCCCGAACAGTTCCTGAAACTGCTCCTTGGTGCCGCGCTTGTAGATGATTTCTTTCGGTCGGAAACTCTGTATCAGTTTGTTAGCGTACTCAACGCTGCCTTCGGCTACATAAAATTCGCCAGTTGAGATGTCGAGAAACGCAATGCCCGCCATCTTTTTTTCGACGTAAACCGATGCCAGGAAATTGTTCTCGCGGTTCTCAAGAATGTTGTCGTTTGTCGAAACGCCAGGCGTAACCAATTCAGTAACACCACGTTTCACATGCGTTTTGCAGAGTTTCGGGTCCTCAAGTTGCTCGCAGATGGCCACCCGCTGCCCCGCCCTCACCAGTTTCGGCAGGTAGGTGTCGATGGCGTGATACGGGAATCCAGCCATATCAATGGGCGTCGTCGAACTCGATTTCTTGGTGAGCGTGATGTTCAGAATCTTTGCCGCCTTCACAGCATCCTCGCAATATGTCTCGTAGAAATCGCCCACGCGGAAAAGCAGAATGGCATCAGGGTGCTTAGCCTTTATCTGGCTGTACTGCTTCATCAGCGGCGTGTCGAAAATGTCTTTGCCCATTTCTGTGATTTTTATAACAAGCAAAACTAACCAATCGCACGCGAAATGGCTTTTGAGAGGGTGTGGATTTTATGAATGTTTTTTAAACAATTTGCTTGTTTTCGCTTCCTCAACCGACAACAATCTTGTCAGCCAAAACCTTGCTTCCACCAAAATTCATTTCCACTTTACACCGAACATTCCTATCTTTGAAAGATTTTGAAAACGAACGTATTGACAAAAACTAAACAAAATACAACTCTTATGAAACGCATTTTCACACTATTGTTTGCCGCGATGCTTGCTGGGCAGGCTTGGGCACAGACTACTTTTGAAGTTGGTAACTTGAAGTATACCGTAACCGATAAAACAAATCACTATGTATCGGTCGGTAAGGCTGGAACCAAGCCGACAGGCGACCTTGAAATTAAAGATACGGTTAGTTATGAAGGTGTGATTTACACGGTAACAAGTATTCCAAGCTCTGGATTCTATGGTTGCAACAAACTGACATCCATAACCCTCCCGAGCACGATTACGAGCATTGGGTTCGAATCGTTTTACAATTGCAACCAGTTGACGGCATTTACTATTCCAAGTGCTGTTACGAGTATCGGGAAATACGCATTCCGAGCTTGTTCCAGTTTAACCTCAATAAACATCCCAAGCGGCGTTTCGAGCATTGGCGAAAATGCATTTGAGAGTTGCTCCGGATTGACCGCATTCAATGTTGAAAGCGACAACGCAATGTATTGTTCTATCGATGGTGTACTATTTAAAAAGAAAAATACATACTTAACATTGATGTATTACCCGACATCTAAAGCCGACACTGAATACAACCTTCCCGACAATGTATCTTCAATTGAAAACAAAGCCTTTTACGGATGCAAGTTTTTAGCATCGATAAATGTTTCGAATTCAAATAAGGATTTTTATTCCGACAATGGTGTGTTGCTCGATATAAACAAACGAACATTGATTGTCTATCCTTCTCAAAAAGCCGACACTGCCTATTCTATTCCAAATACAGTTGTAATTATATTATATAAGGCGTTCTATCAATGCCAGAATATAAAATCGTTAATCATTCCCAAATCGGTTACAGATATTGACGAATATAGTATTCATAATTGCACAAATCTTACAGTTAAATGTTGTGCAGCCTCAAAGCCAGAAGGATGGTTAGAAAAATGGAGTTACAATGTCGCCGATGTTGTTTGGGGCTACACACCGGAAGAAACGCCTGGTACTAAAACGTGGACAGTTTCTCTTTCGGCCAACAACAGCTCATACGGCAGCGTGAGCGGTGGCGGCACTATTGTCGATGGCAAAACTACCACCATTACTGCCACTCCCGCCGAAGGCTACGAATTTGTGAAATGGAGCAACGGCCTGACAACCTCAACAGCAACTATAACAGTTACTTCTAACTTGACACTTGTGGCGGAATTCGCTGAAAAAAGCCATGCGAAAACATGGAACGTTACTGTATCAGCCAACAATGCATCATACGGCACAGTATCAGGCGGCGGCAAAGTAGCCGATGGTTCAACAACCACAATCACAGCCTCACCCGCTTCGGGCTACAAATTTGTGAAATGGAGCAACGGCCTGACAACCGCATCTGCAACAATAAACGTAACCTCCGACACAACACTTGTTGCTGAATTTGCCCCAAAGGAACCCTTAGTGGCAAGTGAGTTGCATTACGAAATCACAAGCGACTCAACGGTGGAAGTTGTGCGGTCTGACGATTATTTGGATAAGACAACAATTGTGATACCCGAAACGGTTGAGATTGATGGTGAGACTTACACAGTCACACGTATAGGCACTGATGCGTTCAGAGATTGTAAAAAACTTACATCGCTCAATTTATCCAAAACTGTTACGGAAATTGATTTAAATGCGTTGTGGGATTGCAGCGGACTAACGGAAATAAACGTGGATGGAGCCAACACAACACTTTCTTCTGTTGACGGTGTGGTGTTCAACAAAGACAAAACAGAATTAATTCGTTGCCCGTTAGGCAAAACTGGTTCTTACACCATTCCAAGTTCTGTTACCGACATTCACTATGGTGCATTTTTGTATTGCCACAATCTGATGGCGATAGACATACCAAATAGTGTAAAACATATAGACGGTGCCGCTTTTATGAATTGTGTAGGTTTGACGGAAATAGCTATTCCCGAAGGTATTACAGAAATCGCAAGCCAAATATTTGATGGTTGCACAAGTCTGACATCTGTTACCATTCCTGAAAGTGTTACTGAAATTGGCGGCAATGCATTCGAATACTGTAGTAGCCTGACATCTATTACAATTCCACAAGATGTTACCTCAATTAGTTTATCCGCTTTTAGGGGTTGTGATAATTTAACCGAAATGAATCTTAATGGCCACAGCAATTATTCGTTTGAAAACCAGACACTCTTCAATAAGGATAAAACGGAATTATTGTGTTGCTTGAATAGTAAAGTAACCGAATACACCATTCCAAATACCGTTAAAAAAATTGGTGACTATGCTTTTACTGATTGTGATTTAGAATCGATTACCATACCAAATTCTGTGACAACCATTGGATATGATGCGTTCTATAGATGCTGGTATCTGACATCGATTACACTCCCTGAATCGTTGACAGAAATTGGAGGCTATGCGTTTGCACATTGCGGCAATTTGAAAACAGTCATAATGCCAGAGTCGGTTGTTAAAATTGAGGAATCCGCATTCTATAGATGTGACAGCCTTGCTTTTAACGAATATGAGAATACCCTTTATTTAGGAACTAATGATAATCCGTATTTTGCTCTTATAAAAGCCAAATCAACCGATATAACATCGTGCAAGATTAATAGCCAGTGCAAGATTATTGCAAAAGATGCATTCTATGATTGTGACAATCTGCAATACAACGAATACGATAATGCAATGTATTTGGGCAGTAGTGAAAATCAATATTATATGCTTGTCAAAGCCAAATCAACCGACATCAAGTCGTGTGAGATTAACAGTGGCTGCCGACTTATTTGGAACTCTGCATTCTCTAATTGTAGCAAACTGACATCAGTCATCGTTCCCGATGGCGTTGTGCAAATTGGTGACTATGCGTTCTTTTATTGCGATAGTCTGACATCAATCAATATTCCAGACGGAGTTACAAAAATTGGTGAAAGTGCGTTCTATAATTGCGAAAGTTTGACATCAATCACCATCCCCGATGGCATTACAAGCATCGGCGAATATACATTCAACAATTGTGAAAGTCTGACATCTGTAACTATTCCAGAATCGGTATCGGAAATAGGTTATTCCGCGTTCTTTGGTTGCAGCAAACTGACATCAATCAATATCCCCAGTGGTGTCACAAGCATTGGAAATTGGGCAATTGGTAGATGTGGTAGTTTGACAACAATAAATATTCCTAAAACGGTTACTACCATTGGTGAAGGTGCGTTTTCGAGTTGCTATAACCTAAACATTTTTTGTGAAGCAGAATCAAAGCCCGATGGATGGAATGATAAATGGAATCGTGATAACCTCCCGGTTGTATGGGGCATTGATGTAAGCAAGAAAATGCTTAAAGTAACCCTTTCAACGAAGTACGATTGGTGTGGCATCGTGGCAGGCGGCGGCTGGGCGGCCGACAGCTCAACAGTGACCATCACCGCCACACCGGCCGAGGATTACAAATTTGTGAAATGGAGCAATGGTCTGACAAACGCTACAGCAAACATCACAGTGACATCTGACACTGCGCTTGTGGCTGAATTTGAATATGTTCAGCCAATATTGTACTCTGTAAACCTTTCTGCCAGCAACAGCGAGTACGGTAGAGTATCGGGCGGCGGCTATGTAAAATATGGTAAAACCATTACTATTGCCGCCACACCCGCTGAAGGCTGCAAATTTGTGAAATGGAGCAACGGTCTGACAACTGACACTGCAACCATCACCGTGACATCCGACACAACCATTGTGGCTGAATTTGCCGAAATACTTTATGCCGGATACTGCGGCACTGATGCCAGATGGCGCTACAATATGCTCAGCCAAACCATAACCATCAGCGGCACGGGCAGCATAGATAAATACAAAACCGTTGGAAGTATTTTTACCACCCTCACCTCAAACACTCCGTGGAGCGAAATAGCCAATAATATTAAGCACGTTGTGGTTGACGAGGGCATTACCGATATGGGCAGTCGTGCATTCTGGGGGTGCGAGAACCTCGAAACAGTCAAACTGCCGTCAACTTGCACAAGTTATGGCGGTCTGACATTTGCAGAATGCCCGAAACTGAAAGAAGTGGTTGTTGCCGCCACAACTGTTTGGCAGGTCGATGAATACTGCTTCAGCAACTACGACAGTTGCACGCTCTACGTGCCCACCGGCTATGTTGATTACTACAAAAAGAATACCGTCTTCGGCCTTTTCTCAAAAATCGTCGGAGCCTATATGGTGACTGTTAATGCCGACATAAAGAACGGAACAGTTGAGGTTGAAAGTTATACTATACCAGAAGGCGGAAAGGCCACAGTAACGCCAAAACCCGATGAAGGATACAGCGTTATCGATGTGAATTTTGAAGGCAACTATGGAAGTCGGATTATATATAATGGTTATATCTACGCCGTTGATGACGTAAGAAGCAACATTTATGTCAGTGTGGAATTCGGTCGCGAGAGTGAATCAAGCTTCACCTACAGAATAATCGATGGTACCAATGTAGAAATCACAGCATACAACGGCACCGATAGTGTCATCGCCATTCCAAGCACAATAACCGACAACGGCGTTGAATACACTGTTACGAGCATTGGCGACAGGGCTTTCGATGGAAACAGTGATATAAAATCGGTAACCATTCCCAACACGGTTACTAACATTGGCGAAAGTGCATTCTCGTATCCCGACCTGACATCATTAACTGTTCCTAATTCAGTAAAAACCATTGGTGAACACGCATTCAGCGACGTTAAAAATGTTGTTTACAATGGCAGCGCTTCTGGCAGCCCGTGGGGCGCATTGACAATCAACGGAACAGTTGACGGCAATTATGTTTTTGCCGATGCTGAGAAAACTCATCTGACAGCATACATTAACCCAACCAACAATATGGAATCTTCAATTGACATACCCGAGACTGTTGTATCCATCGGACTAAATGCCATCTTGAATGTTTGGGCTAAGCAATACGGCGATGCCTACTATTGGGGCAACGAGGAGAATCCATATTTGATATTGTGGAAAGTGGGTTCTCTCACTGGTGATGATGATAATGATATAACATCATTTGAAGTACACGAAGGTTGCAAATACATATATGCCAGCGCATTTGCATCTCTAAACGAACTTGAATCGGTAACTATTTCCAATTCAGTTGTAAGCATTAACCAATGGGCGTTTGTTGGCTGCAACAATTTGACGTCTGTAACAATACCCGGAAGTGTGAAATATATTGGCGAAGGCGCATTCTGGGGATGCGAAAAACTGAGGTCTGTAATTATTTCCGATGGTGTTGAAACAATTGGCAACGATGCATTTGGCAAATGTGTGCAATTGTCATCAGTCAGCATAGCAGGAAGTGTAAAGACCATTGGTGACAGAGCATTCACTGATTGTCCCAACCTGTCATCGCTAACCATTTCCGATGGTGTTGAAAAAATTGGAGAGGGAGCATTCTGTAATTGCCACCATTTGGAATCTTTGAACATACCAAAATCTGTAACCGAAATTGGGGAAAGGGCTTTCGATGACTGCTATTTGCTTACCATCTACAGCGATGCGACAGAATGGCCCGCAGGCTGGCTCTTCAGCGAATCTGAAGTTAGTGAGGTAATATTCAAGACTACCGCCGTTGCCGAAACGGCCGCCAACGCCGTCAACATCTACGCCCACGGCAACACCATTGTGGTTGAGAACGCCACCGACGAAATCCGCGTTTACGATGCAATGGGCCGCCTGATTGTAGAAACGCCACATTGTGACGTCTCTACGGAAATCCGCGTCAACACCGCCGGCGTTTACATTGTAAAGGTTGGCAACGCGGCCAAACGGGTAGTTGTAAACGATAAATAATTGTGATTTAATCTGATAAAACGAAAAAGGGCGATAAAAATCGCCTTTTTTTGTCTCTCTAACCAAACTTATCCAAAACCAATCCTAAATTTTGTTTTCGGATAAATTCGGGTTCGTTTGGTTAGAAACAAAAGACTAAAAATATCTCGCGCAAGCGACACCCCAAAAACAAAAGGCATCCCGAATTGGAATGCCTTTCATTTTTATAGAATTTAAAAATTCTAGTCTTTCAAAGCATAGCGTTTGAAGCCTGTGCAAGTCAAGCCTTTCGATGCTGCGTCCATCATCTGGGCAACATTGATTTTGGCGTCCTTGATGAACTCTTGGTTCAACAAAGTGCTGTCTTTGAAGAACTTGTTCAAACGGCCTTGTGCAATGTTCTGAACCATTTGCTCCTTAAGGTTGGCAGCGGCCTCAACCGATACTTTCGCACGGATGTCGCGGGCCTGCTGTGCCTGCTCGGGAGTCAGCCAGCCTTTGGCTGTGTTCGACTCAATGTGGTCTTCAGAGTCAACGTGAGCAGGATTGATGCCGGCTTTTTTCAAAGCAGCGTCAACGGCTTTCGAAACCAATTCCTCTTTAGTCTTCTCAACGGCCACAGTCAACTCGTTCTCGACAACTGCTGCCGGAACATCGTCTTTGCTGAGCGATACAGGGTTCATGGCTGCAACTTGCATTGCAACGTCTTTGTAAACCTGTGCGTCAACACCGGCCTTGTTGAAGGCTGCCAGAGTGGCCAGTTTGTTGCCCATGTGAATGTAGGCGCAAACAACCTCGCCCGAAAGCGATTCATAGCAAGCCAGTTCAAGTTTCTCGCCGATGATACCGATTTGCTCGGTGATGATGCCCTCAACGTCTTTGCCGTTTTTGAACGGAAGAGCCTTCAAGGCAGCAAGGTCGGCAGGCTTTTTCTCGAGAGCCAGGTCGCAAATCTCGTGAGCGAGTTTTACGAAATCTTCGTTTTTAGCCACAAAGTCAGTCTCGCAGTTAAGAGCGATGAGTGCGCCGTGTTTGCCGTCGGCTGATACTTTGGCAATCACGTTGCCTTCCGAAGCCTCGCGGTCGGCACGTTTGCTGGCGACAGCCTGTCCCTTCTCGCGAATGATTTGGATGGCGCGGTCAAAATCGCCGTTGGCTTCGGTCAGGGCCTTTTTGCAGTCCATCATACCGGCGCCGGTGGTTTTGCGCAGTTTTGCTACGTCAGATGCTGATATTGACATAATCTTAATCGTTTTTAATTATTCTGCCGATTCCTCGGTTTCGTTTTCGTTGGCTTCTTCGGCCTCAGCTTCAGCCTCGTCTTCAGTCGAAGCTATTTTTTTTGCAGCCGATTTCTTGCCGCTTTTTGCGGGTTTCTCTTCGCCTTCAGCGGGTTCTTTGTCTTTTTCGGCTTTGCGCTCGGCCAGGCCTTCCTGAATGGCGTCGCAAACAGCGCCTAAAACCAATGAAATGGCTTTTGCTGCGTCGTCGTTGCACGGGATGGCGTAGTCAACAATGTTAGGATCTGAGTTGGTGTCGACCATAGCGAATACCGGAATCTGAAGGCGGTGTGCCTCAGCCACGGCAATCTTCTCTTTCTGAACGTCGATAACGAACAGGGCGGCGGGCAGACGGGTAAGGTCGGCGATGCTGCCAAGGTTCTTAGTCAGTTTGCTGCGTTGGCGGTCGACTTGCAGTCTCTCGCGTTTCGACAGGTGGTCAAGTGTTCCGTCCTGCTCCATCTTGTCGAACGAGCTCATTTTTTTGACTGCCTTGCGAACAGTGGGGAAGTTAGTCAGCATACCACCCGACCAGCGCTCTGATACGTAAGGCATGTTGATTTTTTTAACTTGTTCTGCAAGAATATCTTTTGCTTGTTTTTTGGTGGCTACAAAAAGAATTTTGCGGCCCGATTTTGCTATCTGCTTGAGTGCATTAGCGGCTTCATCAACCTTTGCAACTGTCTTGTGCAGGTCGATGATGTGGATTCCGTTCTTCTCCATGAAGATGTATGGAGCCATTGCCGGATTCCATTTTCTTTTCAGGTGGCCGAAGTGCGCACCTGCGTCTAATAATTCTTGAAAATTAACTCTTGACATTTTTGTTTGTTTTTCGTTTACATTCTTGTTGTAAAAGCAATTGTTAAGTAGTTCTGCTTCAGAAGTCTTAACAATTTAGATACTAAACGATATTCTCGTGCAGCATCATTAACGCTTACTGAACTGGAATCTCTTGCGAGCCTTCTTCTGACCAGGTTTCTTACGTTCAACCTCACGTGGGTCGCGGGTGACAAATCCGGCAGCCTTCAGGGGCTTGCGGTTTTCCTCGTCAAGTTTCATCAGCGCGCGGGTGATTCCCAGACGAACGGCCTCAGCCTGTCCTTTCACACCACCACCGTCGATGGTTGCTTTGACATCGAATTTGCCATTAAGCGACAATACACCAAAAGGTTGCATAACAATGTACTGCAGGGTGTCAATCGGGAAATACTCCTTGTAATCCTTGCCGTTAACTGTTACGTTGCCTGTTCCTTGGCTCAAGTAAACGCGAGCGATAGCGGACTTTCTGCGTCCAACTGCATTAATTACTTCCATTTTACTTGATTGAATTTAAGTTAATCAATTCAGGCTGCTGAGCTGTGTGTGGATGGCTCTCGCCTGCATAAACATAAAGGTTGCGGTAGAGGGCTGCGCCGAGACGATTCTTCGGAAGCATACCTTTTACTGCTGTTTCTACCATTGCAATCGGGTTTTTAGCCATAAGTTTCTCTGCAACGATAGTGCGTTGACCACCGGGATAGCCGGTGTAGTGTGTGTACTCTTTACCTGCCCATTTGTTGCCTGTAAGTTGAACTTTTTCAGCGTTGATAATGATGACATTATCGCCGCAGTCAACGTGGGGGGTAAAGTTGGTTTTGTGCTTGCCTCTCAACAGATAGGCGGCACTGCTGGCAAGACGGCCCAAGACTTGGTCTTTGGCGTCGATGACAACCCATTTCTTCTCAACGGTTGTCTTGTTTGCCGAGATGGTTTTCAAACTAAGTGTGTCCACTCTAATCCTAACTTTTTAATTAATAAATAAATACTATCCACATTTCCCCAAATGTGGACTGCAAAAATACAATTTTATATCAAACGAACAATTATTATCAACATCATTTTGTTGATATGAAGTTTTATTGATTTTCAAACTGTTGGCCGACTGATTGTTACTAAATGTGCGTTGCGGGAGGCTGTTCGGGCGTAAAAAAAAGCGTTTTTCGGATTTATTTTTGGTCAAAATTGCAGTTTGAGGCAACGGATTATTGTCTGCCTATATATTATATGTATGGATTGATAGCCAGCGATTTTTCTTACAAAAAACACGTAACTCTGAAATTTTTCTCTTGCACATTAAAAATATTTCCGCACATTTGCGGCGCAAAAACAAAAGTGATGAACACAGTTTTCGGACATAACTATTGGTGGTGGCGCTCTCAGATTTCAATTTGTGAGTGATAAACCTGTTATGTTCAATCAAGTAATAACGAATTTTAGCCCGTTGCACTCACGCGACGGGCTTTTTTTTTGGAAACCAACAATTTAGAAATAAAGAATATGAAGTACAATGTCGATGAAAACGGTTACTACGGTGAGTTTGGCGGCGCTTACGTGCCCGAGATTCTCTACCGCAACGTTAAAGATTTGAAGGCCAACTATCTGAAGATTATGGGCGAGCCCGATTTTCAGAAGGAACTGAACCAACTGCTGCACGACTATGTTGGCCGCCCCACACCGCTCTATCAGGCCAAGCGGCTGTCGGAGGCGGTGGGCGCCAAGGTCTATCTGAAGCGCGAGGACCTGTGCCACACGGGAGCGCACAAACTCAACAACGCTCTGGGGCAGATTCTGCTGGCGCGGCGGATGGGCAAGACGCGCATTGTGGCCGAGACGGGCGCTGGTCAGCACGGAGTGGCAACGGCCACCGTCTGCGCGCTGATGAATATGGAGTGCGTGGTTTATATGGGCGAGACCGA
>JAEEPS010000108.1 GCA_016284875.1 Salinivirgaceae bacterium
AATGTCCGCATAATGGTCAGCATAAACAGAAGGTTGGCCAGCATTACGGGCAGAACGTTGTATCTTTGCGCCAACATACTGACAATCAGCACGAAAAACAGCGGCGGCGTTATCACCTTGTCTTCAACAATGATGAATTTCAGGTCGATGCGCTGAAGCAGAAAGGCTTCAATCAGCATAAGCAGAAAGGCTATCATTTGGGCTGTCCAGTAGTTGGGCAGCAGCATTTGCCGAAGGTTGTGGAACAGGATTGTGCCGTCGGTGATGGCGGGCTGCCAGTCGGTGTTGCTGATGACGGGAAGCCACAGCAGCACGGCCACGGCAACCGTGAACAGGTGCATTACGGGCGAGTTGCTCTTGTATAGTCTTAATAACATATCTTACAGTTTTTGAAGGTCTTGACCGATGTCGCGGCGGAAGTAGGCACCGTCGAATTTGATGCCGCCGATGCTGCGGTACGACTTGTCGAGCGCGGGCTGAATGCCGTCGGCAAGCGATGTCACGGCCAGAACGCGTCCGCCGTCGGTGAGCACGCGGCCCGAGTCGGGTTTGGTGCCTGCGTGGAACACGGTGCTCTCGGTCACGCTGTCGAGCCCTGTAATCTCAAAGCCTTTCTTGTAACTCTCGGGGTATCCGCCCGAAACCATTACAACCGTGATGGCCGTCTGCGCCTTCATTGTGGCCTTCATTCCAGCCAGGCGGCGCTCGGCGGTGGCGGCCAGCAACTCAAGCAGGTCGCAGTCCAGTCGCGGAATGACGACTTCGGTCTCGGGGTCGCCCATACGCACGTTATACTCAATCACATACGGGTCGTTGCCGCATTTTATCAGGCCGAAGAAGATGAAGCCGCGGTAGTCGATGTTGTCGTCGTGCAGGCCGCGGATTGTGGGCTCAATAATGCGTTTGATGACTTTCTGCTTGAACTCGTCAGTGCAGAACGGAACGGGCGAAACGGCGCCCATACCGCCAGTGTTCAGGCCAGTGTCGTGCTCGCCAATGCGCTTGTAGTCTTTGGCTTCGGGCAGAAGAACGTAGTCGTGGCCGTCGGTGAGCACAAAGAACGAGCACTCAATTCCCGACAGGAACTCTTCAATCACAACCTTTGCCGATGCCGAGCCGAACTGTCCGTCGAGCATTGTCTCAAGGCTATCCTGCGCTTCTTTCAAGTCGTTGATTATCAGCACACCCTTGCCCGCTGCCAGACCGTCGGCCTTCAGAACGTAAGGTGCCTTCAGCGTCTCAAGGAAACGCTTGCCGTCGGCCACCGTGGCCTTCGTGAAACTGCGGTAGGCGGCCGTCGGGATGCCGTGCTTCTGCATAAACTGCTTGGCGAATTCCTTGCTGCCTTCCAACTGCGCGCCTTCGGCCGAAGCGCCCACCACGCCAACGTTCTTTGTGTCGGCGTTGGCGGCCAGAAAATCGGCGATGCCCTTAACCAGCGGCTCTTCGGGGCCCACAACCACAAGGTCGATGCTGTTCTTTTTCACAAACTCGCTGATGGCCTGAAAATCAGTAACCTTGATAGGCACGTTGGTGCCTACGGCGGCTGTTCCAGCGTTGCCAGGCGCAATGAAGAGTTTTGTCAGTTTGGGGCTTTGCGCCACTTTCCACGCAATGGCGTGCTCACGGCCACCAGAGCCAATAATCAAGACGTTCATATCTATTTGTTTTTAAATAATTTAAGAATTTGTTCAAGGTCTTCGGGGGTGTCAACCGACAGCCCTTCGTCGGTGGTGACAGCAGTCTGAATCTGATAGCCGTTCTCGAGCCAGCGCAACTGCTCAAGCGATTCGGCTGTCTCAAGGCTGCTCTTCGCCAGTTTGGTTATCTCGAGCAACGTATCCTTCCGATAGCCGTACATTCCGATATGTTGGAAAAACGCGTGCTTTGCCAGCCACTCTTTCGGCTCGCTTCCGCGGATGTGCGGAATGGTCTGACGGCTGAACAGCAGCGCCTTGCCGTTCTTGTCCACCACCACCTTCGGCTTGTTGGGGTTGAAGAGCGTCTGCTCGTCGTCAACGGGTTTCACAAGCGTGGCTATCTGCACGTTGCTGTCGTTGAACAAGTTAGCCAGCAGATTGATTTGCTTTTCAGCGATGAACGGCTCGTCGCCCTGAATGTTGATGACCACGTCAACCGTCTGATGATAGTCCTGTTCGAACTTGAGCACTGCTTCAGCGCAGCGGTCGGTGCCGCTCGGGTGGCGGTCCGACGTCATAACAACCTTTCCGCCGAACGCCTGCACAGCGTCGTAGATGCGTTGGTCGTCAGTTGCCACAACCACGTGCTCAAGCGCCTTCGACGCCTGCTCAAACACGCGCTGCACCATTGGCTTGCCCGCAATGTCGGCAAGCGGCTTGCCAGGAAACCGCGTCGAAGCGTATCGGGCGGGAATTATACCTAAAATGACCATATTTTTTCAGTTATTTGGCGCAAAACTACTAAAAAATCAGGCAATAGGTATAAAGCGTCAGGCAATAGTTTTCAGGCACTAGTGAACAGCAACCAGACGCAGTTTTTTATCCGCCAGGCAAAAGACACGATAGATGGCTGGGAAAGCCTCACGCCTGCCGTGCCTTGCTGTTGTTGACAACTCCAACGCCCACAAAAACCAGAACTGCGGCAAGCACTTTACCCACTGTCAGCGTGTCCATGCCCACGCAAATACTTGCTATGGCGGCAATTATGGGCTGCAGGTAACTGTACATGCCCACAAGCGTTGGCCGCAGACGCTTCTGCCCGAAAGGAATCAGGAAATATGAAATGAATGTGGCGAAAATCACAAGAAAGCAAAGGTCGCCAATAAGTTTGCCCGAAAAAGCACTGTAATCGGCTGAAATTAAATCGGATGCGCCAAACGGCAGGGCTGCCACCATTGAGAAGGTGAACATCCATTTCATGAATGTTACAACATTGTAGCGCGAAATCAGCGGACGGAAAATGCCCAGATACATGGCAAAAAATAATCCGTTCAGAATCATTAGCCCAATGCCCAGCGGTGTCGATTTCTCAACGGCTCCCGCATCGTAAACCGAATTGAGAATCAAGAAAATAACACCCGAAAAACTCAACAGCACGCCCAAAACCTTTTTCAGCGTTATGGGTTCTTTTATGAAAATGGCCGACACAAACATTGTCATAATTGGCGTCATGGTAGCCACAATGGTGGCGTCCATTGGGGTGGTAATGGTGATGGCTTTCAGAAACGTGATTTGCGTGAGGAACAAGCCCAGCATTGAGGCAATGAAGATGCCGCCAAGGTCGCGCACGGGCACTTTCTCCTTCGGTGTGAAGATTGACAAAAGCCAGAACAGAGCCGCCGCACCAATGGAGCGTATGCAGAAAAGCGCAATTGGCGACAACTGTCCGAAATTCGAGATGTCTTTGCACACAATGGTGTTCAGTCCGAAAATGACGTAAGCGAAAAACGCCGCTAAATGTCCTAATATCAAGTCTTTGGATTTCATTGACAATTGCCGGTTTTGTGCGGCAATGTTAATCAAATAATTGCCACGGGAACTGACGAATTATTAAATCAGAAAAACACCGAATCGCTGAGGTAAATAAAGACAACTTTTTGTGTGGAGTCAGCAGATTATTGAACGCAAAAACCCGCTGCAAACATTTAGTTCACAGCAGGTTTGCTATTTAAAGAATGGCTGTTACGCCTTCTTCACCTCCACAAACAAATTCACCTCTTCGTCAATGTCCACGGTGATGGCGTTGTCGGCGGTCAGGGTGGTGACGATTTCGATGCTGTTGGCAAGTGTCTGGCTTGCAATGTATTGCTTGAAGTTTGCGATGGCGTCGTTCGAGTAGGCGTTGTCAGAGATGCGGATGTTGATTTTGTCAGTAACCTCGAAGCCGCTGTCCTTGCGGATGTTTTGGATGCGGTTCACCAACTCGCGGGCCACCCCCTCGTTCTTCAACTCGTCGGTCAGAGTGATGTCGAGAGCCACGGTGAGCGTGCCCTCGTTGGTCACAAGCCAGCCAGGAATGTCTTCCGACACAATCTCAACGTCGGTGCGGACAAGCGTGATGGTCTCGCCCTCAACCTTAATGTCGAACTTCTCGTCGGCCTCAAGTTGGGCAATGTCCTCTTGCGACATTTGGGCGATGGCGGCCGAAATCTGTTTCATAATCTTGCCGTACTTCGGTCCCAAAACCTTGAAATCGGGTTTGATGCGCTTAACCAGAATGCCCGTTGTGTTTTCCAGAAGTTCAATCTCTTTCACATTCACTTCGGTCATAATTATCGGCTTGACCGCCTCAAGTTGACGGCGCATAGTCTCGTTGTGGATGGGCACCATAATCTTGCTCAACGGCTGACGAACCTTCAGGCTCACTTTTCGGCGAAGACCGAGAACCATTGACGATATGCGCTGTGCCAGTGCCATACGCTCCTCAAGGTCGGTGTCGATGGCCGACGCGTCGGCTTTGGGGAATTGCGCAAGGTGAACCGATGTGGCGGCGCGGCCAGTGGCCGATGTCAAGTCGCGGAAAAGACGGTCCATATAGAACGGCGCGATTGGACTGCCCAGAACGGCCACCGTCTCAAGGCAGGTGTAGAGTGTCTGATAGGCTGCAATCTTGTCGGCGTCGTACTGCCCGCCCCAGAAGCGTTTGCGGTTCAGGCGCACGTACCAGTTGCTCAAGTTGTCGATGACGAAATCCTGAATGGCGCGTCCTGCGCGGGTTGGCTCGTAGTTGTCGAGAGCGTCCTGCACCTCAACAATCAGCGAGTTCAAGAGCGACAGAATCCAGCGGTCAATCTCGGGGCGTTCGGCCAGCGGAATGTCCTTCTCACGGTAAGTGAACCCGTCAACATTCGCGTAAAGCGCAAAGAAACTGTATGTGTTATAGAGCGTTCCGAAGAATTTGCGTTTCACCTCGTCAACGCCCTCAATGTCGAATTTCAGGTTGTCCCACGGCTGCGCGTTGGTAATCATATACCAGCGAAGCGGGTCGGAACCGTACTTCTCGATAGTGGCGAACGGGTCGACGGCGTTGCCCAGGCGCTTCGACATTTTGCTGCCGTTCTTATCGAGCACAAGGCCGTTCGAGATGATGTTTTTGAAGGCCACCTTGCCGTTAATCATTGTGCTGATGGCGTGCAGAGTGTAGAACCAGCCGCGTGTTTGGTCGACGCCCTCGGCAATGAAGTCGGCGGGGTAGAGCGTGTCGAAATCGTCTTTGTGCTCAAACGGCCAGTGGCGCTGCGCGAACGGCATTGCGCCCGAGTCGAACCACACGTCAATCAGGTCTTTCTCGCGGTACATTGGCTTGCCTGCGGGCGAAACCAGCACCACAGCGTCGATGTAGGGGCGGTGCAGGTCAATCTTGTCGTAGTTCTCTTTCGAGTAATCGCCAACCTTGAAGCCTTTTGCCGTGTACGGATTCTCTTTCATAACGCCCGCGGCCACAGCCTTCTCAATCTCGGCGCAGAGTTCCTCAACCGACCCGATGCAGAGTTGCTCGGCGCCGTCCTCGGTGCGCCAGATGGGCAGCGGCGTGCCCCAGTAGCGTGAGCGCGACAGGTTCCAGTCGTTGATGTTCTCGAGCCATTTGCCAAAACGGCCTTCGCCAGTGCTCTGCGGCTTCCAGTTGATGGTCTTGTTCAGTTCCACCATTTGGTCTTTCACGGCAGTGGCCTTGATGAACCAACTGTCGAGCGGATAGTAGAGCACAGGTTTGTCGGTGCGCCAGCAATGCGGATAGTTATGTACGTGTTTTTCAATCTTATAGACAGTGCCTTCGGCCTTCATTTTCATACAGATGAAGATGTCGAGATTCTCGGCCTTCTGCGCTGCCTGCTCGTCGTATTTTCCGTCGACGGTGAACTGCGGGTCGTAGGCGTTCTTCACCCAGCGGCCTTCATATTCCTTGTAGATGCCGATGTTGACGAAGTCGCGGACAAACTGCTCGTCAAGGTCGGCGGTGAAGTAGTATTTGCCAGTCAAATCGACCATTGGGCGAGTCTCGCCAGCCTTGTTAATCATAAACAGTGACGGGATTCCAGCGGCCTTGGCCACCTTGGCGTCGTCGGCACCAAACGTTGGCGCAATGTGAACAATGCCCGTACCGTCTTCGGTGGTAACATAGTCGCCAGGAATGACGCGGAAGGCGTCGGCTTTCTTGTTAACAATTTGTTTGTCAACCAGTTCGCACGGGTCAACCCACGGGAACAGTTGCTCGTAGTGGATGCCCACAAGGTCGGTGCCCTTCATTTCGGCAATGATGTTGCCAGGGTTCTTGTCGTTGAAGTAGGCGCTGAAACGCGATTTTGCCACCACCACCGTGCAGGGCTGCTCGGTGTAGGGGTTCTTGGTCTCAACGGCCACGTAGTCGATTTTCGGACCAACGCAGAGCGCGGTGTTCGATGGCAGGGTCCACGGTGTGGTGGTCCAGGCCAGAATGAAGAGTTGCTTGTGGTCGGCGTCGGCTTTCGCCAGAATATCCTTAACAAGTTTATTTTCAGCGTCAGTAACCTTGAACTGTGCGGTGCAGGTGGTGTCTTTCACGTCGCGGTAGCAACCAGGTTGGTTCAACTCGTGAGTCGAAAGACCTGTTCCCGCAGCGGGCGAGTACGGCTGAATGGTGTAGCCCTTGTAGAGCAACCCTTTGTTATAGATGGTTTTAAGCAAATACCAAAGAGTCTCGATGTAGCGGTTGTCGTAGGTGATGTAGGGGTCGTCCATATTCACCCAATAGCCCATTTTGGCGGTCAGGTCGCGCCATTGGGCGGTGTATTTCATAACCTCTGAACGGCAGGCGCGGTTGTAGTCGTCAACGCTGATTTTCTTGCCGATATCCTCTTTGGTGATGCCCAACTGCTTCTCGACGCCCAACTCAACAGGCAGTCCGTGAGTGTCCCAACCAGCCTTGCGGTCGACCAGAAAACCCTGCAAAGTCTTGTAGCGGCAGATTATATCCTTAATGCTGCGTGCCATAACGTGGTGAATACCAGGCATTCCATTGGCCGACGGCGGCCCTTCGAAGAAGATGAATTTAGGATGTCCGGCACGTGTGTCGATACTTTTCTGGAATGTGTTGTCCTTGTTCCATTGCTCAAGGACGTCTTTGTTAATCTGCGACAAGTCCAACTGCTTGTATTCTGGAAATTTACCGCTCATAATTATGATGTTTTATATTGATTTCTCGAAAAAACGCGCAAATATAGTTTTTTATTGGTGAATCGGATAATTGGAGAAACGATGAATTGATTTCGATGTGTCGCTATGCGGAATATTTTAAAGAAGTCGATTAAAAAATATGTAATGGAATCCAGTAGGGTTTTGGCTGATAAAATTGTCTTATGATTGAAAAGTTGCCGCCGACTCTGGATGCGACAAATACATTTCAAACAATTAACAACAAGTTTTATGAAAACAGCATTCTCGTCTTTTATCTTCGTTTGCGCCTTATCGCTGAGTGCTTTTTCACAATCCAAAATTGAATATCCCCAAAACCAGATTTCAATGTTTTATGGTGGAAAAATGTCGACATATGGAAATGCTATGCGCACAACAAACTTAGGTAATGGCGATAGTAAGGACGATGGAAAAGAGAGAATGGAGTACAAAAGTCATTCGGGCGTCTATAGCATTGAGTATCTTCATTATATATGTGGTCCTTTTGAATTGGGAGCGCAATTGGGATTTGAACAAATTTGCTCTGAACGCTGGATTAATAGAGATGGTTCCCCCCATACGCTTTTCGACTCATGGAATGAAAGAAACCGAACAACTTACATAATGGGAGTTGCACAACTCAACTGGGTGAGAAGCAACTGGATAGGCGTTTATAATAAATTTGGAGTTGGCGGCCGTTTAATATTTCTAAAACGTGATTATAAAAATATTGAGCGTACTGATTATGTCTATGAAATCGAACCTTGCGGAGATGCGATAATCGGCTTTGAAATAGGCCCAACAGCCTCCCGATTATTTACTGAAACAGGCTTTGGCGCACAAGGCTTTGTGGCGGCTGGCATCAGAGGCAGGTTTTAATCTTGGTTTGACAGCGAGAAGTGTTATGTCGCTGCTGACATTTGCGGTTTTCGCATCTTAGCCACATGCACAAAAAAGGCGAAAGTGTTTTTTGCCGATAACAATGATTTTTCCAATCTCCGCTATACCTTTGCCCGCAGTCGGTTCACAGTATGGATTTGTCTGTAATTATCTTATTGATATTGTTTTGCACGGGTGCGAGTTTCGTTCAGCGGGTGAGCGGATTCGGGTTCGGCATATTCATAATGACCATGCTGCCCCACCTGATGCCGTCGTATGGCGAGGCTACCACGCTGTCGGGGATGCTGTCGGCGGCACAGTCGCTCTATGTGATTTTCAGTTTCTACCGCTACATCAAATGGCGAAAACTGTTGCCCATTCTTGCTGCGTTTCTAGTCGTCTCGTTTTTTGCCGTTCAGTATGTGTCGGCGGCAACCGATACACACCTCAAGCATCTACTTGGAGTAGTACTTATAATAGCAAGCGTTTACTTCCTGATAATCAGTGAACGTATAAAATTGAATCCAACCATGCCCGTACAAATTTCGATGGGCGCGTTGAGCGGCGTGATGGGTGGCCTGTTTGCCATGCAGGGTCCGCCAGCGGTGCTCTATTTCTCGGCCGCCGAATCAGACAAAAACTGCTACATGGCCATGACGCAAGTCTATTTTCTGATTGGCAACATCTTCATGACCGTCTATCGCTGGCAATGCGGCTTTCTCACACCCACAGTCGGCTGGTGCTGGCTTTACGCCTTGGTTGGGGTTGTGGTTGGCTCGTGGCTGGGCCGCCTGGTTTTCGACAGACTCTCGGCACCGCTGCTGCGGAAGGTCATTTATGCCTATATGGCCGTCAGCGGGGTTATTGCGCTGATGGCGTAGTTTACGGGTCGGATATTTCTGAAAAATCTATTTATCACCATAATGGCCGTATGCCGAAAGAACATCAACATGGATTTCTGTTTCGAAAATGCGGTAAACAAGTCGGTGCTTTTTGGTAATTTGTCGGCTCCACCGATTTTCGGGCTTGCCTTTCAGCGGCTCGGGATGTCCAGTTCCAGTTGTGGGGTGTATGACAATCTCGTTGAGAAGTTTAACGGCTTTTTCGAAACTTTTCGGCTCGTTTCTTTTCAATTTGGCAAGCCCTTCCTCAGCTTCCGCTGAAAAAGAAATGGAATACATGGTTAAAGCGATTTTAGCCAAGCGTTCATATCCTTCGCGTTGTCGAACGTGTGGCACTGGCCGTTGGCTATCTGCTGCTCGGCCTTGTCGAGACGTGCAAAAAACTCTTCACGCGACATTTCGGTCGAGTCCGATTGCTTTTCAGATGCCAAACGGCGCAGATATTTTGCTGCGCGTTTCATCAGATTCTCGTCGTCGGCAATGGCGCTCATGCTTCGCCATATTTCGGTGTTGAGTTGTGCGATTGTCATATTGGTTTGTTTTACTGCAAATATATGGAATTTGGCAAGAAAACAAGAGTGCTGCCTAAACTTCCAATTTCCCTATCTCATACCCGTTCTTTCGTACCGTGTCAATCACCATTTGCAGCCTTTCGGCGCTTTGCGGCAGGCGGTCGTGCAGAAGGATGATGGCGCCAGGGCACAGTTGGCGGCTGATGCGGCGCGCGATTTTTGCGTGGTCGGCGCCGTTGGTGTCATAGGTGCGGATGGTCCAGCCTATAGTCTTGAGATTCAAACTTTTGACAGCCTTGCCGATGGTCGGATTTGTAACGCCAAACGGCGGGCGGAAAAGCGTTGTTGTGCTGCCCGTGGCCTGCTCAATGGCCTGTTGACACCGACGGATGTCGGCAAGCATTCGGCCGCGGCCGAAAAGCGGAAAGCCGTTTGCGTGGCTAAAACTGTGTATTCCAATCTGATGCCCTTCGTCAGCCATACGCTTGAGCAGAGCCTCGTTGCCAGCAATACGACTGCCGATGCAGAAGAACGTGGCCGTGGCGTTGTTGCGCTTCAGCACGTCGAGCACTTGGGGGGTCTGCTCTGCGTTGGGACCGTCGTCAAATGTCAGATACACAACTTTTTCAGCAGTCTTGACGCGGCACAAAGCCTTCACATACACTTGCGATTTTATGCTGTATGAAGCGTAAAACAAGAATGCCAGAATGGCGGCGGCGACGAGTGAGATAATCATTGTTTGTTTCTAACCGATTTAACCCGATTTTATCCGATTTATGCGGACGCGATAAATCGCATCCCTACCAACCCCCAACACCTAATACCCCACACCAAAAATCCTAACTACTAATTCCTAAATCCTAACTACTACCCCCTACCTAACAAAATCAGCGAATGGTTTATATGTTGGTAATCGCTTATTATCAGTGTTTTATTGGCAGTGGAATTGTTTATTGCAAAATCCAGAGCCCGCGCCGAGATTGTTGGGTAGTCGCAGGTTTTGAATTGTAACGTCTTGTTTTTCAGCGGCAAACGTTTTTCAATATTGTTGGCGGTTGCGGCGTTGCAGTTGGTTACAATGCATAAATCACTTATTTCTATGCCGTTCCGTTCTGTCATTTCAACAATCCATTCAACCAAATTTTCGTCTGTCAGTCGGCCGCTGCGGGTGTCGATGTCGAGCACTGCGGCACTTTTGTTGCCCGATGCGGAGGCGTTCAGAACGAAGAAGTTGGCGCCTTCGCCAAGTTCGTGCTCGCGCGTCATTCCAAGGCGGCGCTGAATGTCGGCCGACGAAGCGGTAATCTCGTCAATCGCGCCAAGCAGAACATTCTTCTTGCCCTCGG
>JAEEPS010000021.1 GCA_016284875.1 Salinivirgaceae bacterium
TTTGGCATTAACCGACTACAACTCAATAAGTTATTTTACCTATCGCGGCACGCCGATGGGCTATCAGTACGAACTCTTGCAGGACCTGGCGCAGCGATTGGGGCTCAAACTGGAACTGCGCGTGTCGAACAATCTTGAAAATGATTTCGACGAGTTGGTCAACCACGATGTCGATTTACTGGCTATCAACCTGACAATCACCGCCGAACGGCAGAAAATAATGAACTTCACAAGCCCCATAATGGAAACACGGCAGGTGCTGGTGCAACTGTCGGAACGGCAGCGGCGGCGCAACAATCCCGACTACGACGGCTCAATGCAGATAAAATCGCCGCTTGATATGGCGGGCAAGACCATCCACGTGGTCAAAAACTCGGCCTTCGCCGAAAGGCTGCGCAACATTGAGTCAGAAATCGGTGACTCCATCGACATTGTTGAAGTCGAAAATATTGATTCAGAACAACTTATTGAACAGGTGGCGCACGGCGAAATCGATTACTGCGTAACCGACGAGCCCGTAGCAATGATTAACCAAACCTACTATCCGACGCTCGACATCAGTGTTGCGGTGTCGTTTCCGCAGAATATGGCGTGGGCTGTCAGCAAAGACAATCCGAAACTTTTGGACGCTATAAACGATTGGATTTCAGACACAAAAGGCTCGGCATTCCATATGGTGCTCTACAAAAAATATTTCAAAGACCCGAAAACGCTCACGCGCGCGCAGAGCCCCTACCTGTCGTTCAAGGGCGGCAGCATATCGTCGTTCGACAACGCCATCAAAAAATACAGCAAAATCATCGACTGGGACTGGCGGCTGCTGGCCGCGGTCATCTATCAGGAATCGCGGTTCAAGACCGATGCGCGGTCGTGGTGCGGCGCCTACGGGCTGATGCAACTGATGCCCGAAACGGCGGCCCGCTATGGTGTCGATTCCACTTCGTCACCTGAAGCCAACATCAAGGCGGGTGTGAAATATCTAAAGTGGATTGACAAGCAACTTGCTGATTCTGTTACTGATAAGAACGAGCGCACAAAGTTCGTTCTGGCAGCATACAATATTGGTTTGGGGCACATTCTCGATGCACGACGCGTGGCAAAGGCCAACGGCGGCAATCCCGATGTATGGGATGATGGCGTTGATTTCTATCTGTTGCACAAGTCGGAACCCACATACTACGACCCCGAACTTGTGAAATCCGGCTACTGTCGCGGCGACGAAACCTACAATTTTGTGCGCGAAATTATGGAACGCTACCGAATCTACACAACACTCATAAAATAGTGTGTATTAGCCAAATGCCCACAATTATCACAATGGTTTTTCTTGCAGTTTCGGTCGCTTACGCGATGCTGATTATCCGCATCCGTTTTGGATTCAAAAAGATAGCGCAGCAACCACAACACAATGGCGCAAATCTAGCGGCGAGTGTTGTGGTGCCGTTCCACAACGAAGAAAGCACCATTCAGAGCACGCTTGAGTCGCTTTTAAATCAGCAGACCAACGCCGATTTTGAAGTGATTGCCATCGACGACCACAGCACCGACGGCTCGCACAGTGTGGTAAGCGCAATGCTTGCCGCCAACCCGCGTTTGCGCTTGATTGAAGCCAACGGCTGCGGCAAGAAAAACGCACTGTCGGAAGCCTTTGCCGCGGCTTGGTTCAACGCCATAATCACCGCCGATGCCGACTGCACCTATCCGCAGGGCTGGCTCGATGCGATGGCAGCCACTTTCAGCCACGAGAAATGCGCTCTGCTGGCCGCACCCGTAGTGCTTTCGCCTGTGGGCAATTGGTTTCAGAAGTTCCAATTCGCTGATTTTGCAAGCCTTGTGGGTAGCGGAATCGGTGCGGCAGGCTGTGGACGGCCAATAATGTGCAACGGTGCCAATCTGATGTTCGACCGCCTGGAATACAACAAATTAACCGACCCGCTGAATTCGAAAATTGCTTCGGGTGACGATGTTTTTCTGCTTCACAAGATGAAGGCCGCTGGCGCCAAAATCAGTTTCACCGCGCAACCCGAAACCATTGCCACAACCCGCCCCGCCCCTTCGGTGGGCGCCTTTCTGCGACAGCGCGCACGCTGGGGCGGCAAGGCCACTGGCTACACCGATACCGACAGCCTTGTGGTAGCCGCGGTGGTGGCTGCAGAGTCGGTTCTGCTTTGCGTTGGAATTGCCACACTGCCACTGCTGTGGAAGCCCGCACTCGCCTTGTATCTCACCAAACTATTCGCTGACACACTGCTGCTTACGGCCGTTTGCAAGCAATTTGACAACCGCCGCTTGCTGTGGTGGATGCCTTTTTTTGAGTTCGTTGTGGTCCTATATACAATTGTAGTGGCTGCGGCCGCGGTTTTCGGAATCGGAAAAAAGAAATGGAAATGATTACAAAAAGATGCAAAATATCTTTCATACATATCATTTACAACCTTTTTCTGTTGTCTGTTGTCCGTGGTCTTTTGTCCAAAATCCACCTTCTCAACTTTAGTGATAAACTTATCCAAAAATTGGGTACCTTTGCAGACTTGTAAAAATGACTGACAAGATGAACACACTATATCCGCTGAAATTTGAACCGATACTGAAAGAGAAGATTTGGGGCGGCAACAAACTATCGACAGTGCTGAACAAACCGCAGGGCTCGATGCAGAAAATCGGCGAGAGTTGGGAACTGTCGGGGCTCGAAGGCGACCTTTCGGTTGTGGCCAACGGTTTTCTGGCGGGCAACACCATCGACGAACTCATCGAAATCTATATGGGCGACCTTGTGGGCGATGCCGTTTTCTCGAAGTTTGGGACTGAATTTCCGTTGCTTTTCAAGTTCATCGAAGCCAGCGACAACCTTTCAATCCAGGTTCACCCCAACGATGATTTGGCGCAGAGCCGACACAACGCTTCGGGCAAGACAGAAATGTGGTATATTGTTGAATCAGAACCTGATGCAAAACTGATTGCGGGTTTCAACCGCCCGATGGACAAGCAGCAGTATCTTGAGCATTTCAAAAACGGCACGCTGCGCGATGTGCTGAATTGGGAAAATGCAAAACCAGGCGATGTGTTCTTCATTCCTGCTGGCCGAATCCACTCAATCGGCCCGAACATTCTGTTGGCCGAAGTGCAGCAGGCATCCGACATCACTTACCGCATCTACGACTGGGACCGCGTTGACGCCAACGGCAAACCACGCGAGATGCACACCGACTGGGCTGTGGATGCCATCGACTACACCTTCAGCAAGGATTACCGCACGCCGTACACAATGCCGCAGGACAACAGCACCAACCTTGCCAAATGCCAGTATTTCACGGTCAACATTCTCAATTTCGCAAAGCATATCGACATTGATTACGGCCGCCTGGACTCGTTTGTGGTGTATATGGCCGTTGAAGGCAAAACGCTCATCGGCGCGCCAAGTCTTGAGCAGCCAATTGAGATTGCAAAGGGCGAAACCGTACTCATCCCAGCCGAAATGAAAGAGATTGAACTCACACCGCTCAACGGCGAATCGCGCCTGCTCGAGATTTATATTTAATGGTGAACTGTTGAATTGATGAATTGATTTGGGTTTTCAGACACGACAAAGTGTAAGGTGACAAAACCCTGGCACTCAAATTCCTAAATTCCACATTCTAAATCCTAATTATCCGCAAACACTTCGTGCAGAATCTCGTACGAGTTCACTTCCTTCATTGTGGGGATGCGGAATCCGTACCACTGCAGCACCGTTTCGAGCAGTAAATCGCGGTCGGCTTTCGGCATCTGCACATCGCGCAGATTCTCATAGGGACAATCGGCAAAAAAAACTATGCGGCGGAACACATCGGCGGCGACAAAATGGCGGTGAACAGGCCTGACGGCGATGCTGTGTCCCTGTTCAAGGTCGAAAAACGGATGACTGGCGTCGATGTTCGGGAAAAAGCCGATGATGCGGCTCAACTTCACCATAAAAGCCAGATGGAAGAACTGCAGCCCAGCCTGCATCTGCTCAAGAATCTGCACCGACGCGTCGATGAACTCAAACTGCGCATCATCTTCAGCTTCCTCGCGGATGCTCTTGCCCACCACTTCGGCCATAAACATCAGCAGGGTGCTCTTGCGAAGGTCGGCGGTGCAACTCACCAGATTCGGTGCGGGGCGGTATTCGGTCAGTTTCTGAATGTCGCGGTCGGGCTTGTAGGAATAGACCACATCGAGCAGCGCCATCGGGTGGAAAGCGCCCAACTTCGACCTGCTTTTGCCGCCAAAACCGTACACCATCAGCGACACGCGGCCGTGCTGTCGCGAAAGCGCGCGAACGATTATCGACGAATCGCTGAAACGCGTGTGGCTCAAGACGATTATGCGGTCGGTACAGAGCATCGGACGCGGCTATTTGACGACGTGGATTTTGCCGACATTGCGCGTCACGCCGTCGGTTGTGGTGCACTGAATCAGGTAGATGCCCGTCTCGACACGGCGTCCGTTGCGGTTGCAAAGATTCCAGAGCGCGCCGCCGCCGTTGCTCATCGTCTCGTGAACCAGATTTCCGCGCAAGTCGGTGATTCTGACCACTGAATTGTCTAGCAGCCCGCGAATGGCCACATCGCCGTAGTAGTCGGGCGGAACGGGGTTCGGATAGGCAGTAATCTCCGCCGTTTCGCTGTTGGCTTTTGTTGTTGAGATGATGGCTGATTGCAGCCCCTTGTCGGTTATGATGTAGAGAATGCCTTTGTCATCGTCAATGGCGAGCGATTTCACATTGTTTGAGAAAATCGGTGAGTTGTCGGTATTGTAGGATGCGATTTGCTCGGTTCCGTCGGGCGAGATGACGAAAATGCCGCCACTCTCGGTACCGAACCACTTGCGGTTGCCGCCATCGATGGCTATCGTGTTGACAACCTCCGTGATAAGCAACGACTGATAGAACCCTTCCACTACCATTTGCGGATAATGTGGATGGATGTTACCGTCGCGAAGCACCTGCTCGGGATGGTCGAAGATGTAAACGCCCTCGTCGGTTGCCAGCCACAGGATTCCGTTCTTGTCCTCAACAATGTCGTTGATGTTGCAATTCAGTTTTTTGCCAGTTTCGTCGGACGGGTAAAAGAAGTTGTATGTGTCGTCGGCATTTGTTTCGGGCGTACCGTTGGCATTCCACACCAAAACACCGATTCCGCGATGCGACACGAGCCACAAATCGTTGTTGCGGGTGCAAATCAACTTGCCCGTGTGCAGGCCAGTCATGTGGCTTGAATAAGCGTAGTTGTACCATTCTCCGCTCGGCGTGCGGACGGTTATTGGCTTGTCGGCTATCGAACCCGCAAACCACAGATTACCGTTTCGGTCGTATGCGCAATAACTCACGTAGTCGTTCAACAGTCCGCCCGTTGATTCGGCGTTGTGATGAGTGAACGTGCCGTTGTCGTACTCCAAAACGCCATAGCGCCAACAATTGGCTATAAAATGATTTCGGTTGCCGTGAGTGGTAAAATTGATAATGTCGCGACACTCTTCAAACACTGGATATTGTTGGTGGTCTATATTCGTCCACTGGTTGCCGTCGAAAGTATAAATATCGGCTTTATTGTAATGATTCTGCCCTGTCCGCTCCATTCCACCGGGCGCCACCAATAAATCGCCCGCATTGTAGCATACATTGTAGAATCTGTTCGTTGCCGGGCCATTGGGAGCGAACACTTTGTAATCGCTGCCGTCAGTGCGGCCGAGTCCGTAATCCTGATGAGTGTACCAAATGAAATCTCCGTCGGCAATGCCAATGTTTATCAATTCCGAATCCCAAAACAATTGTTGCTTCAGACTAGCATCGAATGCGTAAACGCCTAATCCATTGCACAATACAAGCCGATTGTCGCGGCTTGTCAGACTTTTAACCCGTGGCAGATTATCCCAAATAGTCGTCCATTTTTCGCCATCGAAAACCGATACGCGGCCAAGAGTTTCGCCTGCAATCTGCGCATTCACATACAGTTTATTGTCGAACACGCAACCTGTGTTGAATTTCAATCCTTTACCCAACTCAATCACCTGCTCCCAATTCTTCAAATCTGTGAGAAAAGGATTATCCAGTCGGCCCCGCAACAACCCCTTATCAGTAAAAGCATACAAATAACCTTCATAAACAACCGAACCGTTTATGTTTATATGCTTGCCATTTTCACCAAGAATGTAGGTATCGGAAAACTCCCTACGGCCAATATTTATGGCAGTGATGCCGAAATTGCACGACAGATAGGCTATTCCGTTGTGGATGTTGATGTGGTTTATCGTCTTGTTATTTGTAAAGTCGCTGTTTTTCAAACTTGGCATATTGCTAATCCTGCCATTGCGACTCACAATATCAATGTTTCCACTGTTGTAGCCGACAATGAGTTGCTGCGTTACCTCATCGAAGGCAATGGCGCCAATCCCCATATCCGACAGTCCCTCAATCGGTGTGAGATGCGTCAGCCGGTTGTCTTCCTTATTGTAACAAAACAAATTAAACTCGGTGGCACAATACACATCAGTGCTGCTCACTGCCACCGCCTTGCCATAGTTGTAACTCATGTGGTCGCGCCAGGAACTGCTGACAATCTGCGCCTGTAATGTTGTGGCAAACAACAAGATATTTATAATCGCCAAGAATTTTGCCATATTTCTTTAGTGTTATCGGGCAAAGATAAGATTGTTTGCAGATTTATTGAATAAAAGTCTGCTATCTTGCACACCGTAATGATTCGAAAATTTTTCTCCATATTGCTAATCCTGCCAATCCGCCTATATCAGTGGTTGATATCGCCATTACTGCCCAACAGTTGCCGCTTCACTCCAACCTGTTCGGCCTATGCCATAGAGGCGCTGAAAGTACACGGCCCTATCGTCGGATTATGGCTAACCATCAGACGCATAGTAAGATGCAATCCGTGGGGCGGCAGCGGTTACGACCCTGTTCCGCCTCCAAAATGGTGGAAAAACAAGCCGGAATCAGGCCATTGATATTAACACTATCAGGTTGATAATAAACGTTACAGGCTACCTGCAGGCCGTGCTTTTAGGCTTAGATTTGCATAAAACGTTATCGGATTATGCTTGACATTGGAATTGTAGGATTGAAAAATGCAACACCGTACATCGATGCTATAAAGCGTTCGTCATCATTCAATTTCAAAGGCATTTACGATCCCAGCCTGCTCATCGAGAACACTCACACAAACGAATTCAATGTGTTTCAATCGTTTGGCGACCTTTGCGGCGATTGCCGCGCTGTCATTTTCAGCATCGACGACAATCTCTACTATCCGCTTGTATGCGAGGCTATCCGCCATTCGCTCGATGTTTTTGTTGCAGGCGTACAAAGTTATCAGACCAAAGAGTTGAACAGCCTGCTCATGCTCCGCGACGAGGCTCAAACGGTGGTTTGCATAGGGCACAAATACATAGGCGACGATTTTTTTGCAATGTTCCGGCAGCAATGCGACCATCCGCTTGACATTCAGTGCCACATAACCCGCAGCAGCAACAACAACCTTGTATCGCTGGCGCGGACCGAATTGAGTTTGATGCTGATGCTGGCTCGGGCAAGTGTCCACCGAGTGGCTGTCAACGTCTACTCTAGTTTCAGCAGCGTGCCCGACTCCATTCGCGTCAGGCTCGATTTCGACAACGGAACCGTTGGCAATATCAGCATCGACCGCTACGGGCTCAATTCCGAACACACCATTCGAGTGCTCAACTACAACAGCATTGTCCATGCCGACATGATTGCCCGCAACCTGATGGTTATCAGTAGCGAAAACCCCGACAAGCCTATTGTCAAAGGAATTGAGTCAGATGGCAGAACGGCCGCAGAAATCCAACTCGCCACTTTCCTATCGAGCATGATAAACTGTTCGGAATTATACAACAATCTTGAAAATGAGATTCGCGCACAACTGGCCTGCGAACGCATCCGCGAGAAGATGCGAATCAATTTCAATGTTTTCTGACAGCGAATAATCAAAAATCGCCTATCCCCAGTATAAAAGTCAGACAGACATTTATAATTTTGCATCAAAAAACTGACTACAGAATTGGCGTGAAATAAATCGTGCCGACAATATAGCAACTGCTTCTGCGTTTCATATTTATGATTAGCATTGCGGCAACTAATAACACGTTGAGATGAAGGAGAAAAAACCTCGTTTACAAACATTTAAATATCTGACTTGCGATTATTTAGCGGCTTTGTCGGCGTGGATTCTGTTTTTCATCTACCGCAAAAAAATAGTCATCAGCGACATCACCAACTTTGAAATAATCAGAGCCGCCGAGCCTTCAATGATTCTCGGCATCATCATCATTCCTGTTTTCTGGATTCTGCTCTACTACATTGCCGGCGAGTACGACAACATCTACCGCAAATCGCGTCTGAAAGAGTTGGGCAGCACCGCGTTTATTAGCATTTTAGGTGGTGTGGTGATTTTTTTCGCTCTTATTCTCGACGACGACATCATCACCTACCGCAATTACTACGGCTCGTTTCTTTATCTGCTCGGCTGCCATTTCAGCCTGACTTACACCTTCCGACTAATAATTACCAATTCAACTGCACGCCAGATTCAAAACCGCGAAATTGGTTTTTCGACAGTTATCATCGGCAGTGGTGAGCAGGCGCTGAAACTCTACAACGATGTCACAAGCAAACCCAAATCGGCAGGCGAGCATTTTGTCGGATACATCACTGTAAGCGAAACCGACAATTCGCCGTTAAAGCCGTACCTGCCTTGCATTGGCACTATCGACACAATAATTGATGTTGTGAACGACAAAAAAATTGAGGATGTGATTATTGCCGTCGAACCTAATGAGAAACAATACATTAAGGCCATCATAATTAAGGTGAAGTCTGTAGCGGTGGGCATACGCGCCGTTCCCGACATTCTTGATATTATCTCGGGAAACGTGAAGATGGCATCGATTTTTGGAGTGCCGCTCATTGAGATGTCGCACGACACCATGCCCGCATGGCAAGCCAACATCAAGCGTCTGATTGACATAACCGTTTCACTGATAGCCATTTGCGTGCTAATCCCTGTTTATTTGATTTTGGCTATATGCGTGAAACTGTCATCGAAAGGTCCAGTTTTCTACCTTCAGGAGCGCATTGGCCGATACGGCAAACCTTTCAGAATCATCAAGTTCCGCACAATGATGATTGATGCCGAAAAATACGGTCCCGCGCTGTCGAGCGACAACGACCCGCGCATCACAAGGCTCGGACGATTTATGCGCAAAGTCCGCCTCGACGAACTGCCGCAGTTCATCAATGTGCTGAAGGGCGACATGTCGCTTGTTGGCCCGCGCCCCGAACGCGCCTACTACATTGAGCAGATTGTTCAGAAAGCACCTCACTACTACACAGTTTTCAAAGTACGCCCTGGCATAACTTCTTGGGGACAAGTAAAATACGGTTATGCCGAGAATGTTGATGAGATGGTGGACCGCCTGAAGTACGACATCATCTATCTTGAGAACATGTCGCTCTATCTCGACATTAAAATCCTGATTTACACAATTAAAACTGTGCTGGAAGGCAGCGGCAAGTAGAGGCAGCGAATTTGCTATTTGTCTCTATTCCCCTATATCCGCCTTTTTCTTTTTGATTTTGGAGCGGCGCGTGCTTACGCCAATTTAGTCTTCAGTTTTGTGCGGCGGGTGCGGACAGTTACTGGTGAGATATTTAGAATATTAGCAACGTCATCGTCTTTTTTGGTGAACGACTCATCAACCATAACAAAGATTTTCTCGTCGATGGAAAGGTTCCTATAGTGGCTGAAAACCTCCTTCACCTTATTAGCGTCACTATACATGCAGTAGAATATGCAATGAACCCAAAAATCCTTATCGCCAACAATACATTCGTCGTTCTCGATTTTGTGATAAATGCTCTGCCCGATTTCCAACACATCAGCAATATGTTTCTTTGTGTTGGTGTATTCTTGATTATCAGACAATTCATTAAGTTTTGAATGCTCCGATTCCAAATTCTTTATGTGTAGCTCGTGGTCGGTGATTGTGCGTTTGGCTTCGCACAAATCGTTAAACAATTGCAAGTTACGGTTTTCCCATTCCAGTTCTTTTTGAATGGTTATCTGCTTCTCGTGTTTGCGCCGCAGATTCAAAATCACACAGAAAGCACACAAAACTGCAATGGCTGAAATGCAAATACTTACATTTCTGGTATATACAATTTGCTGTTTCTCGAAATCAAACTTTCGCTGCATTTCCAAAAAGAACTTGTTCTGGTCTTCAACCAAAATCTTTTCATGTGTGCTAATTATTTTGTCTGTAACGTTTTTCAAATCCTTTATGTCGTTGCAATCATAGTATTTCTGTGCAAGTTGTGAATATATCCCGATTTTCTGCTTGTTCCAGGCTAATGATAGTGCCGAATCGCAATAGAGTTTGGCTGCCGCGCTGTCGCCTTTGGCAAAATAAATTTCCATCAGATTTTGATATGCCGTTGAAATCTTTTTGTGCGTTAGCGCATTAACAAAATATTTTTGAGCGGAATCAATATTTGTACTCATAAAACTTTCGCCTAACAGATTATAAACAAAAGCCTTATCGTCATCGTTGATGTATTGGACAAGTTTGTTGCACTCATTAATGCAAAATTCAGAACTATCCTTCTTATCTGTTTTTTTATAACAAGTTGAAAGCCTTAACAATCCATAAGCAACATCTCTATTTTTGTTAAGTTTTTTAGCATAGAAATACTCTTTTTTAGCATACTTAAGCGATTCGTCATAATTTCCTAAAACACCATTTAAATATGCAAGTGCCGAGCATATTTTGTTTTTAAGGTTGTTGTCTGCAGTTTCTTCCGAAAGTTTTTCTGCTTCTTTCAACAGCATGACCGTTTCTTGAGCCAATGAATTATTGTCAACATAAATCATTGCTTTATAATAATATGCATTCGATAGTTTCTGCGAATTGTAATGCTTCTGGTAATAGTTTATGCTAAAGTCAATATCACTAAAATCATAGTTTGTTGAGTAAAGCAAATAATTAGTTTGGGTTTGCAGAATGTTGTAATATGCACTGTCTGCGGCTGTTTCTGGCGTTATCCCTTTTAACATGGTTTTTGCTGAATCGGGGAAATTGGCTAATAAGACAGAATCAACTCGTTGGAGTTGCCGGGATGTTTCGCTTTTTTTAGAGCAAGCAATGGTAACAACCACTGAAATCAAAAGGATTAACAAACCTGTTTTTCTCATTTCGATGCTACTTTTTGCGCAAAAGTAGTTTTTTAGTGTTATAAATACCAATTCCATGGCCTAATAAAGCACGTAAAACATTGTTTTTTTATGCACCCCCCCAAGAAATGCGGTGAATTGCCCGTGTTTATATAAATGCTTGTGTAACAACAGTTTACCCCCCCCATTAAATATTGCTGCAATAAGTAGGATGAGTTGCTTTTTGTCTATCTAAAAGTTGTTCCCAACGGGAACAATGTTGAATATCAAACATATAATGTGTTCCCAACGGGAACAACCTCTTGCGCGACCGATAGTACTCACCATATTTTTGACTCAACAAAATTTATTGATATGAAAAAAGTATTTCTGATGGCTGCATTATTTGCAGTTTCGAGTGTGATTGCTGAAGCATCTGCACAAACAAAAAGTGTCGATTCTAAAACAAGTAATGGTGGTAATTATGATGATGATTTCCATAGACCTCATAAATGCCATAAAGTAAATACAACGCCAAAAGTATCCTACAATTCGGTTTCAACAGTACTAAATGCGACATTCCCTGACAACTGGCAAGGCGGCAAAGTTGAAATCTACCGCAATGGTACAAAAGTGGTGAGCACTAATGCTCCAGGAGGCGCAACGCTTTGCTATATGTTGCGGAACTATGGCAAGGGCAACTATACTGTGATTGTAAGCAGTGGAAATACTGTGTTTTATAGTAGAAGCATGATGGTAAAATAGTCTTTAAAAGACTATTAATCAATATTATTTATTAATTAAAATCTATAAAAAAATGAAAAAACATTCTTTAATTGTGGCAACATCATTAATTGCCATGTTTACAGCATGTCAGGAGGATGTCATAACTCCTTCTGTTAGTGAGTCGGTTATAACAAAAACTGAAATCGATTATTGTGAAACAATTCCTTACGAGAGTAAGAGTGTACTCGAAAGTTTTTCTGCCGATGCAGAAGTATTGGACTACAATCTCGCTCGAAAACTTACCATTGCCGAATTTACAGGTACAGGAATGGATGAAGAACTTGGTTGGAAGGGGTGCAAACTTAATGAGGCTCCAGTGGTTATCTATGGATTCGACAACAAACCAAAATTCTACGATTTCATTGTAGTTGATGCTGAAAACCGAACCATTGGTACTATCACATCCTATGCCCGCCGCAAATCGAGCACAATGATTAAATCTGTCACTAACGGAGTTAAAAACTATACAGGGCAGTTGGCAAAGTCAAACGGTTCTTCGCTTTTTATGGATTGGGCTGGTACTGAATATGTTGGAGTAAGAGGAAAATCGGGCGACGCTCCTATTTCGGCCGTTGACCCCGAAACAGGCGAACCTGCAGAATATACGACAGAAATTACTGATGAGGAGATAATTGAGATTTTGAAGCAGGAATTATTGCCAGCACTTGTGCTTAACGATTATTCCGCTATACCCGAAGAGATGTTAAACGATTCATTAATCGATGAACTAGAAGCAATTAAAAATATTTCCGTGGATGCTTTAGTTGATTCATTGAAAAACTCCCTTGCCGACAACATTGAAAACACCGAAGCGTTTTGGGCTGATATGGAAGGCCTTATTGAGGAAGTTGACAGCCTGTCTGACGAGGAACTTATTGACGAATCAGGAAAAGGCTTGAAAATAATTCGTAGAATTTTTAGCAAAGTGGACAGAGACATAACCTATATCCAAAGATATAATAATAGGAATTATATAGTAAAAAACACAAGTTCTTTGGCCTGTGGACCTTGGGTTTGTGGGTTCATATACTACATAAAATACGGGGTGGACAAATACAAATATTTTTATGATTGTGCGTCAACTGTTGGTGAATTTGGACTTGCTAATGTTGGCATGAGATTGATGAACCAACGGGCAATGACACCAGCAGAAATGTCATGGTCAATGAAAAAAATAACTAATGGAACAATTACAATTGACCCCAAACTGGTATTCAACGATTTTTCTGCTTACGACCAAATTCATCATTACGATTCTCCTGCAATTCGTCTATGCAAATCTGGCAACAGCCTGCATTGGATGCTTGCTTTTGGTACTTATCAAAGCGGAAATTATGCATGGAGGAACTACTATTTTGTTTTTAGAGACAATCAAACTCACGGTGATTATATAGACCCAACAACCAAGGGGGATGACTATTCGCAAGTTGATTGGTGGAATCCTTGGTTAATGGTTTGGGATTAGTTTTCTTTATGCCGCCCAAAAAACATTATTCGGGCGGCATTTAAGAGCTTAATAAATTAAAAACAACATACACAGATTACAGATTATGAGAAAAATAGTAGTATTTTTATTCGCTGTTATGCTATGTTGTGTGGCAAAGGCGCAAGCAGAGCATTCAAACCAATCACCTTTACAAACAGGGTATCGTGGTTTTGTTGATGCAGGTTTTGGTATTGGTGGCACAAATAAGGTACTTCAAGATTTTTACAGCCTGACTATCAGCACAACACAAGGCTATCAGGTGTTCGAACATTTATTTGTGGGTTTAGGTGTTGGTGCACATTTATTCAGTGATGCGACGGACACACTTCAATTGGACGAAGAGACGCTGAAGAAAAGTTTGGGAAAAACCAATTATTACTCCATTCCGTTTTTTTCTGATGTGCGATACGATGTTTTAAACCGCCCTGTTTCCCCAGTTTTAGATATTCAGTTAGGTGGAACAGTGGGTGATTTTAAAGGTCTGCATTTCGCTGCTTCGGCTGGATGCCGTGTAAATCGTTTAAGCATTTCAATGGGGTACAATCTTCAAACATACACCTACAAAAACGAGGCTTTAAAAATGGAAGAAAAACGTGCCATACAATCATTTATGATTTGTCGATTGACTTATGAGTGGGGTGCAAGAGTGAAATGATATTAATTGAATTAAATCAATGAAAATCAGTTTAAAACTGATACTACCGCTGCTTGCGGCGGCAGTATCTCTTTTCTCTTGTGATAAAATGGGAGGAGCAATAGACGATGACATTTCAACATCAGCATTTGTCTATATGGTTGCCGACAACGATTTGGATTACTACGGAGTTGCAAACGTCATTGAGATGCAAGAGGGAATACTTGAAGGCATAAATGGTAAACTGATAGTCTATTTAGACCGTGCGAAAAACGGCAATCCTTCCCATCCGTGCCTATACGAAATCAGGCACGACACGGCGGAAAGCATTACTTCAAAAATAATACGTGTTTATCCAGAAACCAATTCCTGCTCAGCGGAATGTTTCCAGAATGCTTTGAGAGATGCCGAAATGTATTGTGAAAATTCGGGCACAAGAATAACACACCTTGTGTTTTGGTCGCACGGCACAGGCTGGGTTTCACCTAAAAATCGAGTCTCTCGGTCACGTAGTTTCGGTTTCGACCAAAGCGAGGACGAGGCGGGCGATGAGTTAGACATAATTACTCTGTCACAGGTTTTGGGAAACAGGCATTACGACTACATTGTTATGGATGCCTGTTTCATGGGTGGGGTTGAAACGGCGTATCAACTGCGAAAAAACGCTGATTTTCTGATTCTTTCTCCGTCAGAAATTCTTTCGAAAGGATTCCCTTATAAAGAAATAACTCGTTTTTTAGTTGAAAAACAGAATAATGCGGAGCGGCTCTGCACAGCTTCCTACCATTATTATGCGGCAAAGCAAAACGCTTTCAAGTCGGCCACAATCACGTTGGTTGAAACACGGTGTCTTGAAAAATTGGCTGTTGCCATGTCACACTTTTACAAAAGTATAAGTCTTTCATTTTCAGACGACTCGCTTTTAAATGAAATTCCACAATATGACCGCACATACTCTAACGTTTACTTCGATTTTGTAGGTTTTGTGAAAAATTGTTGTTCCGATTCAACATTAAAATCTGAAATATTAAGTAGTTACTATCTGGCAGTAAAAAGATATTTCAGAACCGAAAAGATGTTTTCGTCCTTGGATTTGACAAAAACCCACGGCTTAAGCATATACATACCGAATGATTCAAATAAGAAAGACGCTGTATATGAATACTATAAAGAACTTGATTGGTTCAGGTCAGTTGCTGATAATTAGCGTAATATTTGCTTCGTGCGGTTCTGATTATGAAGAATGCCCTTTCTACGATGTTGTTGTCAGCAACAACTATTTTGAACCGCTTGATTCTGTGTGCTTTAACAACACCACCATAATTGATGTTGAAATTACTAAACAACACACATTTAACAATGTGCCACATGGCAAACAAACAATCCAGTTTTATACAAAATCGAAATTGGAAATATCGGCTGATATTGATTTGTTAGGTGACACAGAACGTGTATATGTCGAGCTCACAGAATCGGGACGGATTTGCTTAGAGAAAAATGATTCTATGATTGAGATGTTTTTACCTAATTAATATGTTATTTCACTTTTAAAAATGTTTATTATGGGAAGAAAAATTTTTGTTTCATACAAGTATGCTGATGATAAGGTTCAACCTTTATCACTTTACGGTAAAACCACTGTGCGCGATTATGTTGATAAACTTCAAGATTTGATTGACGCCACGGATAATATAAATAAAGGCGAAGATGATGGAGAAGATATGAGTTCTCTTGCAGATACAACGATTGCTTCGAAATTGGGCGATAAAATTTTCGATAGTTCAGTTACGATTGTTCTTATTTCTAAAGGAATGAAGGAAAATATTCCTGAAAAAGACCAGTGGATTCCTTGGGAAATTTCGTATTCGCTACGAGAACAGTCTCGTGATTCTGGAAGAAGCAAAACTAATGCTGTGCTAGCCGTTGTATTACCTGATGAAAATGGTAGTTATGAATATTTTATAACAAATCACACTTGTTGCCGTACTTTACATACGGACATTTTATTTGACATATTGAGAAAAAATATGTTCAACAAAAAAGAACCAGATACATACAATTGTTCAATATGCGGTGGTGTACATTATAGAGGGGAATCTTCATACATAAAATCTGTAAAATGGTGCGATTTTTATAGTAAAGATGCGTTCAACAGATATATAAATGAAGCAATAGAGATAAATAAAAATATGAACGATTATAAAATAACCAAAAATCTGTAATTATGATCAATGACACAAACTTACACAAGGAAATTGATTTGATACAAGGTTGTATCAATCGGATGGCAAGCAATTCGTTTATGTTAAAGGGGTGGACTATATCTCTTGTAGCTGTGGTTTTAGCATTGACAGAGGACCGAGCAAATCCTTTGTTTCTGCTATGCTGTATTTTTATTCCATTGTTATGTTTTTGGTATTTGGATGCTTTCTTTTTGCGTACAGAAAAAATGTATAGAAAATTGTATGAGTGGGTTTTGGAAGAACGAAAAAAAGGAAATGTGGAATATCAATATGATTTAAATCCACATAGATTCAACAATGCTGTAGAATCTTGTTGTAGAATTATGTTTTCTAAGACATTGAGTGTGTTTTATGGAATACCAACATTAGTTGTGCTTTTAGTGATTTTGTATCACTTAAAAGATTTGTTATGTCAGTGTTTTTGTGGTTGTTAATAAACAGGGACAATGTACAGAGGATTTATCATAGAAGAAACGCCATCGTTTAGTGACAAAAATTATAATACGTTAGGATCAGACGTCTTGAGAGGATATGAAGATGCTGTAACTGATTCTCTTATATCATATATAATTGGTAACGATGGGATATTAGATGGCTCTGCCATTCAAAACGATTGGTTTCCGCAAGTAAATTGTGATATTTTTATTTCTCATTCACACAAAGACGAAGATTTAGCTATTGCCTTGGCTGGTTGGTTGTGGGATAATTTTAAATTAAAACCGTTTGTTGATTCTTGTATTTGGGGGTATGTAGATGATTTGTTGGAAGAAATAGACAATAATTGCCGCAATGTAGGTAATAAAACATACAATTACAAACAAAGAAACTGCTCAACTAGTCATGTGCACATGATGTTGAATATGGCATTGATGCAGATGATAGACAAAACAGAATGCCTGTTCTTCTTAAATACACCTAATTCAATTCGTTTGAATGACATTGAAACTTGCACATTGTCACCTTGGATTTATTCTGAAATTGGGATAAGCCAAATGATAGAGAAAAATCCACCTAAGCGCTATAACCGTAAAACATTTAGCGGGATTGAGAAGGCAAACATAAGTGATTCGTTAAAATTTAAGTATAATTTGGATTTGTCACATTTGGAGCGTATTAATGCTGTTATTTTTAATCAATGGGCAAAAAGTAAATTTCAAAGTGAACGAGCATTAGATGTATTATATGAAATAATTCCAGCACCACAATTATGAAAAGACATACATTTTTCAGTTTCTGCTATGATGATGTAATAAACTTTCGAGCAAATGTTGTGAGGAATAGTTATGTGACAAAGTACGGGGAAGACACATTCATTGATGGGTCCATATGGGAAGATGCAAAAACAAAATCACCAAAAGTCATTAAAGAACTAATTGATAATTCTGGAATAAAAAACACATCGGTTACAGCAGTTCTTATAGGTGACAATACTGCCAATAGAAGATGGATTAACTATGAAATAATTAAGAGTTTCGAACAAGGCAATGGCATTATCGGGATTTTCATCAACCGAATAAAGGATAAAACAGGACATATTACTCATAAAGGTTTGAATCCATTAGACAGATTGGCATTACAAGTTTCACAGGATGGGAAGAAAATATATTTTTATGAACTGAAAGCAGGGAAATGGCATTCATTCAAAGATATACCAGAAGCGAACAATAAGAAATCAAATTCTATATATTTTGAAGATGGGTGGTTTGATAGTGACTATGGAAAGAGTTTTTATTTCTCAGAATTATTCGAAACCTATTGTTGGGTTAATGATGACGGATACAATAATATCTCTGATTGGATAGAAACCGCTGCGGAACAAGCGGGAAGGTAAACCATGTCCTGAAGACTCAAATCACATCTTAAGTTTTATGAATATCACTTCTTGAAATCTACCTATATGTTTTTGTTAAAATTAAGTTAAAAGAATCAAAAACAAAAAATATGTGAATTATTATTATACTTTTGTGCTCCTCAAAAAAGGGCTGTCATATTAGGCTGAAAATTATAGAAATAGGTAATAAAACAATTTATGAAAGACAATTTATTTATCGCACAATTGAGAGGAACAATATTCGTGTCGCAGTATATTGGATATACACCCGAAAATGCGAAAAAATTTGGGGAACTGCTTTTACCTGATAGCAAGGTTTACAGTGCACCAGAAATAATAGTACCTGGGGTTAATCCAACAGCCCCTCAATATGGAATGTCTTGGAGATTATTCAAGAAGGGTGACGATGGTGGCGATTATAATATTGTCTTTCTACCTGGTAAAATAGACATCATTCTTACCAAAGATGCCAAATATGGTGATGAAGCAGAAATGAATTTCTGTAAAAAATGTGCAAACTGGTTTACAATGATTATGAAAGAAATCAGTATATCTACAGTAACCAGAATAGCATACGCCCCACTTTATGCAATAAGATATGAAGACGGAACATACGATGCGCGTTGGGATGGCTTACTTAAAAAGACCGTTTATGACGGCACCCCTATGCGTGATGTGAATTTTAACTTCTTACTTAAACGTGTAATTAATATTTGTGGCAAAGAGATAGAAATGAACCTACTGCACAATATTTCCGATGGAGTTCAAATAAGAGTCGGGGCAGAAAGCCAACAACAAATACAGGTGGTATTATTGCAATTAGATATAAACAGCACACCTGAAAAATCAATAGATTTGAATAAGGAAGGTGTGAACAAATTCTTTGATGATATATTGGGAATAAAAGAAAAACTTATTGAAAATGTATCAGAATCAATATGATAAAACGGAGAATACTGCAGTATCTTCCACTAAAATGGGGAATACAGCATTATCATCTTCTGCTAAATTGGGGTTTATAACTTTAGCCATGCTTATACCATGTGGTATTGCAGATAGCGAATACCATCCATCAAATAAAGATATATCAGTAGAGCAACTTTATAACTCTGGCCCTATGATGATGTTTTATTCACATTCAACAGACAAATATGTGCGCACGCAGTATGAGCAAAAGATAGACAAAGAATCAGATGAAATGCAAAAACGTTTTCGGTCGATGAAACATTCGTTTGCGCGATACAGCGAAGGCTTTCCTGCAGAAAAACAAGTTTTTTTTACTGCAATGGCCAATGCGCTATGCAAGTTGGACTTTAGAGACAATGTGACCTCGTACAACACCGATGATGCCAGTATTGACACTATTCTGAAATTGTCAAGCGGATTGACACTTAGTATATCTTGCTTCATTGATGAAGATACGGACTCCCCTATGGTATTTTCACTTCATAGAGGAACCACTTTGCTAGTCACTGACGAGATGCCCGTAGAAGAAATTGTAAGAAAAATCAATTCTGTTACTGCATAAGAAAACCATGTGTTTAAAGAAGGAGCCTTATCCAACAGAAATACTGCCATTGGCAAGCTACAAGAAGAGTTTAAATATAAATAACCTTCTTAAAAAGTTTGATAATTTGATGGTTGTGCGGTTAGTCGAAGGTGAAGAAAAAGACTATACAAAAGAAACCGAACAAGGCGTAAACGTGTTGGACGAAAGAGTATTCACTAATAGCATGGCAAACCTTTCTTTAACTCTTGCTGGTGGACTGTTTGACACGAGCAGCAATGCGCATTTGCGATTCTTACCTGTTGCTAATGAAGCCAAGGCCTCTTGGAAAGGCGGATATGTTAATCCTAAAGTTGTTTCAGAAGAAGAAAGTTATACAATCACCACCCCATGTTTTGGTTTGTGTTTTTATGTATGTGAGATTCATAATAGGACATTTCCTGCATACAAGCACTTTGATACGGCAGAAGAACGCGATAAATACGCGCAACTAGCAGCAGAATCCACCACTGACAAGGAGAAAAGATATGATGCTCATATTGTAGGAGCATTTGAGAACAAGAAAAATGCTGTTACAATACGACCGCGAATCAAAGTACAACATGCTCCGACCAATGCTAATTATTGGCATGTTACTCTTGATACCACAAGACCAACAGACAAGACTCCTGTTACACCGACCGAAAAGATTACCAACTCTGACAGAAGGATTTTCAAATCACTTAAACAACATTTAATTCTGCATTGCACAGTCAATACAAAGCCAGATTACAAGATACCCCGACGAATCTATATGAAATGGCCATATTGGTTTATTCCATTCCTATAGATTGTTTTGTAATCAAATAAAAACGTAGCAGTATTCACTTCGCACACAACACTACTGCAGCAGGTTCTAAGTAAAATCCATAAAAGAATTCTGCAAGAATAATCTTTTGGTTTCAAGTTTCGCAGTTTCTCCACGTGGGTGAGTTTGCGATTTTATATTTTTTTAACGTCTCCAAAAGTTTTTCAAAGTTTTGTTTTTAAGTTATTAAATGAAATTGGCACATAATGCTGCGTTTGGCACCCTTTCCCACCTTCCACCACTTTCTTAACCTCATCCAAAAAACTTGTTCCTAACGGGAACAATATTGATAACCAGCCAGATAAATTGTTCCAGTCGGGAACAACCACTTGCAAGGCTAGTAGTGCTCATCATATTTTTGACTCACAAAATTTATCAATATGAAAAAAGTATTTCTGATGACTGCAACGCTTGCAGTATTTGGAATGATACCGCAATGGTACAAAAGTAGTGAACACCAATGTGCTAGCAGGCGCAACGCTTTGCTATATGCTGCGAAACTATGGCAAGGGCAACTATACTGTAATTGTAGGCAGCGGAAATACTGTGGTTTATAGCATTAATAGTAAAATGAGTAAACTACTTTTTAAGTATAACTTTAAAACATTTATTTCATGAAAAAACAATTATTTATGATTGCAGCAATCTGCTGCGCAATGGGTGCAAACTCACAAATTAAAGTCAATAGCATTGGTAGAGTTATGGTTGGAAACGAATGGTCTAATGATGACCCAAGCAATGTCTTGTCAATGTCTGTGTATGGCAAAAATGGTGACTACCGCCCAGGAAGCAAATTAGCATTCGGTGATTTTGGTCCAACCTCCCATAATGGGTGGAGAGTTTTTTTAGGTGAGTTCGGCGATACAGATACGGACAAACTCTGGCTACATGGGCAAGACGGCTTGTGTATAACCTGTACTGGTGATCCTGCCGCAACAACATCTGCATTTAACAGTACAGCCAGTTATGTTGTAGCATATTTTCACAGAACCGAAAATGCATTCCGGTTCAACGTCCCGGTATATACCAACTTGGGCATACTTGTAACATCCGACAAACGGTTCAAGAAAAACATCAAAGGAATTAACAATGCCATGGCATCGCTGCAGAAACTGAATGGTGTAAGTTTTGATTATATCATTTCAGAAGGTCGGCAATCCGACTCCCTATCAACAACAAGCAGCACTGATTCAAACAATTATCAGAAACTAAATGAAAAGGAGTTGCGTGAAGAAGAGAATATGAAAAAATATGAGAAACTCCGTGCTGAGGCTGCCAAAAATCATCTAGGTCTTATTGCGCAAGAGGTTCAAACGGTTTTTCCAGAGTTGGTTAAGGAAGACTCAGCCGGATATTTATACGTCGACTACATAGGACTGATACCTGTGATAATAGAAGCACTTAAGGAACAACAATCAACAATTGCTGCCCAAAGCCTGAAAATCAAAGAACTAGAAAAAGAAATAACTTCAAATATTCGCATTAAAAAGATGGCAGCGCCATATTCAAACGCTGACAGGGAAGAATCGGTCGAAACTGCCGAAAAAGAAACTATTGCAACCAACGCCTTTCTTTTCCAAAACACACCAAATCCGTTCAGCACTCAAACCGAAATTAAATATTTTGTTCCCGAAGACACCCAAAATGCTATTTTGTATGTATTTTCGCTGAATGGAAATATGCTTTTAAGCAAACCTATAACGCAGACAGGAAACGGAAGCATAACCATAAACGGCAGTGAATTAGAAGCAGGAATGTTCATTTATACGCTGACTGTCAACGGCGTTGAAGTTGATAGTAAAAGGATGATATTAACTGACAAATGAGTTTTATGATGAAGATCCGGTTTTACTTGTTTTTGTTTATAGCAACAATTTCAATTATATGTTGCAAAAAAGAAAACACTTTTGAAGACAGTTATGATTCAATTTATAGTGTTTGGAGTTTGACTACTGACATTCAACATACTAAAAACACAGAATATCAACCAGTAGATGATCGCTATCCAATAGTTCTATCATTTACATCTTCAAACCAAATATGCGGCTACCATGATGCAAACAGTTACGAAGGTTATTATTCCACGAATGGGAAGTATCTAACATTTAAGAATATATCATCTACCGACGTCTCTGACAATAAATGGTACATAAATTATTTAAATAACTTGCAATGCGTATATGAATTTGAAACGTCAGGACCTGACACTTTAATATTAGTCGCTGAAAACAATACAAATCGATTAGTCTTTTTATCTAAAAACAAATTCCATTCTAATGTGGATTCTATTTATTCATACTTTCCTATATGCAAAACAGACTCATCCAATATTGTGAATACGCTTCATGGTTCGTGGGTATTAATTTATGTGGAAACTAGTATGCCTAATCCAGAACATATTGATAAGACCAGTTTATGTATTCTGCCGAATGATAGTATATATGGGAAAAGCGGGAATACTAATTACTATGGGAAATGTAGAATAAATGGGAATAGCATTTCTGTATCAATTAATTATGACAACAATAATACGTCTCATTGTTTTGCTGATTATATAGAAAGACTTACATCCACTACTACTTATAATGTCTACAATGATTCTCTTAAACTGAAAAATGGAAATGATTTTTCTTTATTAGAATTTACAAAAATGTCTAAATGATAAATAATTGTGAATATGAGAGTTTTACTTTTATTTAGTTTGATGCTTATATTATCTAATACATCTTATTCTCAAGTAATAACAAGACGAGGAAATGCTGAATGGATTAAAAGTCAGAACAAAATTTATTCAAAAAGCAAGCCAGTAGAATTTAAGACTTCCAAACAACATATAAAAAATGAAATTAAAAATCTAAAAGAATACTCTGACTATAAGGAAAACATCTTGGGAATAACCATTGATACAGAATTAGATATAAATAGTAATGGGTGTTGGGACTACACAAATGACTCCATAAACATATGGACTTTGGGAATCTCCTCAGCCAAGGCCCTGTTCATGTGTTTGATTTTTAAAGAATTAGAAATTCCTCATAACGATGAATTATTCATCTATAATCCATCTAAAACCATATTGATGGGGCCTTTTACAAATAGGAATAATGTAGATGGAGGAAGTTATGCAACTGATATGATAGAGTCGGATCAATTAATCCTCGAGTATCATCAAAACAAAAACAGTATTGTTGCACCAAAATTATCAATATCAGGTATAGTTCATGGAATAAATGACGAACTATTAGGAGCGGCAAATGCTAATACAAAACAAACCAATTGTTTGATAGATGTTAATTGTCAAGAAGGTAACGGGTGGGTTGACCAGAAAAACGGAACTTGTTTAATTTTGAAATTAGGAAACCCAACTAATCCTCAAACATCAGGAACACTATGGGCAAGTGGTGCTTTAATAAACAACACTGCGAATGACAATACGCCGTATATACTTACCGCATGGCACAATACGCAAGGAACTGGCAGCGATATTTCTCTATGGATATTTAGGTTTAAATATTGGAACACTACATGCAACGGCACTGTCAATTCCGAAACCATTAGTTACTGTGGTGGAAGCGTATTAGAGGAATGGAAAAATGATGGAGTAAATAACGATGTCGCTCTAGTCAAAATGTATGAAACTCCAACATATTCGGACAATGTTTATTACTGCGGTTGGAATGTTAGTTCTAACACACCTTCATCAAGTACACTTCTAAGTCATCCACAAGATGGAAATCATTTAATGAAAATAGCTAAAAGTAATTCTGTTAGTAGTGATGGATTGTGGTGGAAATCATTTTGGTATATAGGTGGTGCCACACATGGTTCTTCTGGAGGTCCTTTATTTGACGAAAACAAAAGGATTGCAGGCGTTCATCACAGTAGATATGATAACGATTGCGATGCGGCAGGAAAAGCAGGGAAATTATCATTTTCATGGAATAATAATGGTGTACACGGCCATAAAATAAGTTATTGGCTAAATCCTAACAACTTAAATATCACACAATGGGATGGCCGTTACCGGTGCGAAGAAACTCTGATTAACTTTATGAACTATACTAATAATAGTTTTTACATAAACGGATGTGTAGTGATAATAAAAAATACCACAGTACAAAACACCGCTAACATTATTATTGATGCAGAAAATGAAGTTTTAATTGAAAGGGATTTCGAAGTAAAACTAGGTGCAACCATGATAATCAATTAACCCGTAGGCAAAATATAAGATACACTCTTAAAAGAGAATGATATGCGCAAATTAATGTTAATTGCATTGGCGATGATTTCTTTAGTGGCTTGTAATAAAAAAAATGAGCCAGAAAAAATAAAAGATAAGCCGAATTGCATTTTCGATTCAAATATCGAGGATTATATTAATTGTTTGAATCCTACTCTAAACATTTATATTGATAACGTTTTCGTGGGAGTTTGGCCGAACGGCCAACTTGACAGTGCTTATGTTGGTGCTATTCCTAATAATAAGAATATTGCAGATGCAAAAGTATATGTTACCCTGCCCCCAGGAGAGCATACTTACCACACAATTTTCTATTCAGGGGAAATCCTATCGTGTGAATTTCAAACAACAGAGAAGAAGTTTGTTGTTGAAGAAACTGGCATGTCGACTGTGCTCATTGATTTTTCAAGTAATGTGAAAGTGACATCTGATACTGTGCTTGACATATTCGGACAGTACAAGTTGAAAGTGCCAAAGGAGTACATCTATTCTTTAAGTTATGGTGATTGCTCATATTCGTTTAAAACATACTCCGATAATGGTAATACTATTGAGTGGGACAACGATATTTATGCAACCGATACTCTTTATGAACTTCGAAATGAATATGTAAGAAAATACAAATTGCCTCAAACAGATAGCGTTATCCGTAGCCAGACGTTTCCCTATATGGAAATCATTGGCGAGAAGGGTGTACTTTACTACGTTACTGATAAAATATCATCGGGTTATTTCTTTATAAAACAAGAAGATTTTTTCATACTTCTTTTCTCTGTCGTACTCAATGTTGATAATATTTCAGAATTGAAAAACATTTTATTAACAGTAGAAAAACTATGAAAAAATTTCAAATACTATTGGCCATGTCATTATGCACCATAATGCTTCACGCCCAAACAGTAGAATGCGGAACAGCGTTCAATCCTAATGAATATAACAATTATGTCCGTTCGCATCACCAACGTGTTTATGCCAATGGCGTTCGAAACAATGATGTTCTATATTTCCCAATCCAATATCACATTATCAGAAACAGTAGCGGAAATATGGCTTTACCTGCATCCGAAACACAAGTTATGACTAATATTCTTAACAATGCTTATAAAAATGCCAACATTCAGTTCTATTCTTGCAGCAATGTTGAAGTGATCACTAACAATAATTATTTCGAACTTGACAAATCATTAGAATCGGGCCTTTCAGTCTACGACTCCCCGAATGCAATAAATGTTTATGTATGTAACACTATAAATGGTGGAACTATTGCCGGTTTTTCACATTATCCATGGAGCGGGGTAAACCGCATCGTGTTTGCAAAAGATTATGCAAAGTTGTCTACCGTTCCACACGAATTCGGCCATTATTTTGGACTTCTGCATACCCATGAAACCTATTATGGAAGAGAACTGATTGACGGTTCGAATTGTGCAACAGCAGGAGACAAATTATGTGATACGCCTGCTGACCCTGGTTTAAGTGATAATACTGTTGACTGCAATTGTATTTATATTGGTAATCAGTACTTAAATGGTTTGCCTTATTCCCCAAGCACTAGAAACTTCATGTCCTATTCACGCAAAAGTTGCAGAACAGAATTCACTATAGATCAAATAGATGTTGTAAGAAGTTATGCTAATGGTGAAAGAAATTATCTTATTAATACTAGGCTAATCAGTAACAAGGTGATAACTGCAAATGAACAATACTGCAATGATATTGTCATAATTGAGAACTCGAAAATAAAATCAGGTGGTAGCCTTGTGATTGATTATTGCGAATTTACAACAATTGAAGGCCCGTTTGAAGTTGAATCAGGCGCTCATTTAGAAATAAAGTAATCATCTAATCATTAATAACTTAATACCCATTAAAAAATGAAAAAATCAATACTACTAATCGGTGTTGCTGCTCTGGTATTTGGAGCATGCAACGACAAGGAAAAGACTTATGAACTTAACGGCGATGAGAAACTGATTGATGTGGCTTCAATCAGCGGAAACGTACAGAAAGGGCCGTTCATCAACGGCACATCAGTGCGCGTGGCCGAACTGAACTCTGGTTTGCAGCAGACAGGCCGCAACTTCGAGACTCAGATTACCGACAACTCTGGGACCTTCGAGTTGAAAGGCATTGGGCAACTGTCGCAATATGTTGAACTTCACGCCGATGGCTATTATTACAACGAGGTTAAAGACGATGTGTCGGAGTCGCAATTGTCGCTCTACGCACTAACTGACCTCAACAGCGGCACCACGCCCAACATCAACATTCTGACAACACTTGAACGCCCTCGCGTTGAGTACCTTACATCGCACGGAACATCGTTTGCCGATGCCAAACATCAGGCGCAAAACGAAGTGTTCGACATTTTCAAAATCGACCATGAGTTTTCATGGATTGAGGAAGCCGAGCGGCTCAGCATTGCCAAAAACGGTCAGGGCGATGCCGCTCTTTTGGCAGTGTCGGCCATTATGCAAGGTCAGTTGGCGGCTGGCGCAGTTTCGCAACTCATTGCCGATGTGGCATCCGACATCCGCACCGATGGCAAACTCGACGACCGCAAACTTGGCGCAAAACTGAAAGGCAACGCCATGGCTATCAATACCAATGAGATTCGCACAAACCTTGCAAACCGCTACAAGGAGTTAGGCATTGAGGCCGCTGTGCCCGATTTTGGTGGAATTGTCAATAGTTTTGTGGCCAACACCGAATTTGAACTTGAATCGAACCTCAACTATCCTTCAAAAGGCGAGTTTGGCAAGAATATTTTGGCAATCAACGACACTGCCTGCATGTATGGCGGCTACTCAATGGCCGTAAAAGTTCCAAATGGTGTTGAACTCGACATAAAAGTGAGTTCGCCAATGAGATGTTGGGAGTTTGAGGTTCTGCCTGGAGTCAACTATTCAACTTGGAACGAGGAAGACCATTCGCGTCATTTCAGATACAGCGGCTCTTGCACGGTCGATATTCATCTGGTTTTGAACAAAGTTGACAGAGATATGATTTATGAGTGGTTTGGAGACAATAAACATGTGATAAAGGAATTTGAGAATAACAAGGTCAAGTTTGAAGTGTTCGAGAACGGAGTGCTCACAATGGTCAAGAATTTCACCATTCTTCAGGAGGAAACATGCACCGCCGATTTCATGAACGATGCTAATTACGAATAATCGAAAGAGAAACCAACTTCTCTGTATATCAATAAAAAAGGTTGCCTTCACCTACCCGATGGCAACCTTTTCTTTATTTTATCTATACGAGCGTATCAATCTTCACCCTCGTCATCGTCAAGACTATCATCGTCCGACGTATCGTTTTCATTGTCATCATCCTCGTCATCTTCAGAGCGCCGTTTGCTTGAGGCTTTTTCGCGCTCGGCCAGTTTCTCGGCCCAATAAGAATATTCCCTGGCAAGTTTCGGGTATTCCTCCAATGTTGCCCTGAAAAGCAGATGTTCCAAATGCTCAACCTTTTCCTTTATATCCTTTGTCTCCATATCAAACGGTTTTTATTATGCAATTATAATGCATCTCTCGCATTATTCCTCTACAACTCGACATGAATTATTTTTTTTGTTTCAAAAAAAGGCTCTTCAAAATAATCGCTGATGCTGTATATGGTTGTTTTTCTGTTGATTGCCTTCAATTCATCATCAAAATCGCCACCTTTCAAATAGATGATTCCGTTTGGCAGTTGGTTGTTCCCTCCTGGAGCAACGCATTTGCGAGTCATGTTGTAGAAACTGTCGAAACGGGTAACGGCGCGGCTTATAACGAAGTCGGATTTCTCCTTAACTTGCTCTGCGCGAATCTGTTCGCCCTTGGCATTTGCCAGACCAACGGCTTCAATCACCGCATTAACCACAGTTATCTTCTTACCGATGCTGTCAATCAGACGGAATTGGCATTGCGGAAACATGATGGCTAACGGAATCCCAGGAAATCCGCCTCCTGTGCCAACATCAAGCAACTGAGTGCCATCAGTAAAACTGATGATTTTTGCAATTGCCAGCGAGTGCAGCACATGGTTAACATAAAGGTTATCAATATCTTTGCGAGATATAACGTTCACCTTCTCGTTCCAGTCAGCATACAGTTGCTGCAATTTGGCGAACTGGCTTTTTTGTGTGTCGGTCAGATTCGGGAAATACTTGAGAATGCAGTCCATCGCCCGATTTTCAAATATGTGAGTCGCGTTTTTTCAGCATTTCGAAGAGCAACTCGCGCGAACGGAACAACTGAGCCTTGACGGTTCCCAACGGCAGTTGCAGTTTGTCGGCAATCTCCTCATACGAAAGTTCATCGAAATACCTGAGTTCGACAAGTTGGCGGTAACGCGGTTTCAGGTTTGCCACCATATCGCGCAGCATAGCGTGCTTCTGCTCCATTATTATGCTCTCCTCTGGGTCTGGAGCATCGTATTTGAGAGCAAGAGTTGCCTCTTTTGCAAAAACCTCGCTGATTGAACTTTCATCCTCAGTGGCCGATGTGCTCACGGTGTTCAACTGACGGATTTTTTTGCGCCGCAGAAAGTCGATGCAGTTGTTCGAGGCTATTCTGAAGAGCCATGTGCTGAACGCGTAGTCTGGAGAATACTGCTCGATGTTGCGGAAAGCCTTACCGAACGCCTCAATGGTCAAATCCTCAGCATCGACCTTGTTGCGCACCATTTTCAGCACCATAAAATAAATGGAGTCGCGGTAGGTGGCCAAGAGTTGGGTGAACGCCTGTTCATCGCCATCCTGGGCACGCTCCACTAACTGAAAATCGCGTTTGGCCTTGTCTGAAAAATCTGGATTCGCTTTCATTGACAACGGTAATCTCTGAGATTCAAAATATTGAACGACAAATTCAATATCGGTAAAACAACGTCAAATATAGGAATTAAAAATAAAAATCCACGTTCATTTAATTTTATCATATTCACCTTATAGACAATAAGTTGAATAATCAGCCTTAAGGCGAAAGCCGACGCAGCCTCAATATAAAGGCCGAACGGACAGATGGCGACAATCAGCGCGGCATAAAAAAGCAAACGGCTGAACAGTTCGATGCTGAGGCTGAATTTGGTTCCGAAACGGTAGTGGGTCCAAGTGCTCAAGTGGCGTTTTTTCTGTTTTATCCATTGACCGAATGTCTCGCAAGGCTCTGATATTGTGATACTTTCTTTGGTGGTTACGATTCGCGTGTTGCGTTTTGTGGCACGTTCGTTGACAAACAGGTCATCGTCGCCCGACATCAAGTGGTAGTGCGACTGAAAACCATTTTTTGAGAAGAAAATGCTGCGTGTATACGACATATTCCGCCCCACTCCCATGTATGGATGCTTTGCTTTGGCCAAGCCCAGATATTGCATTGCAATACTGATGGTGTCGAAACGTATTATCTTGTTAAGCAGGCCTTTGCGCGGCTCGTATCCTCCATAACCCAAAACAATTTCAGTGTTATCGGAATAGGCTGCCATCATGTCGGCCAACCAATGGTTGCTGGCTGGATAGCAGTCGGCATCGGTGAGGACAATATGCTCGTTTTTGGCTGATTTCAAGCCGATTGTGACGGCGAGTTTCTTCCCGTGAGTGAATTTTCGGTCAACCTCGATGCTTGTGTGGCGCAGATTCTTGTAGGTCTGCTCAAGTTCGGCAAGAATAGTCAATGTGTCGTCTTCCGAGCAATCGTTCACCACAATCACCTCAAAATCAGGATAATCCTGCTCCAATATTTTGGGAAGATACTTTTGCAAATTCTCGCCCTCGTTGCGGGCGCAGACAATGACTGAGGCTGGCGGCTGCACCGACGGCTGTTGTGGCGGCTTGTTTCGCGCTGGACGCAGAAAAACAGCCAAATAATAGATTATCTGTATTAAAACCGCCGACGCAAGTATCAGCAGCATAATCAGTTGCCATTGGTCGAGCGAGTCGATGTACTGTTTCACCATAGTTAGAATTAGTCAGTGCAATATTATAAACGAAACGGGCAGAAATATTGCAGGACTTTAACTTTTATGTTGACAACGCGCGGTTAATAAAGGTGCTATTTTCCTTTTGCGCCAGAGCAACTCTCGCAATAGCCCGCCTTGACGCTTTCGTTCTCAAACACTCGCAGCGAGAATCCTTCATCCTTGCCATTCAGTAGTTTACAGTATGTTTCGGGTTCTATTTGCCTGATGCGCTCCATTGCCGCATCAAACGCCGCCGTGTGCATCTCGTTCTCAAACAGCGAGCAAAGCGATACGTATGTCAGCAGAAGTTGCATGTTGGTTGTTTGCGCCGCCCATGGTTCCAACGTTTTGATTGTCAGCATATAATCCTTATTATCAAGGAAGAGTTCGGCAAGTTTCAAACTGTTCTCCATCGACACGGCCTTGATATCGACAATCGACTTGATGCGCTCCACACAAGCCGTTTTTGTGGCGCGGACGTGAGTCACCGAGTCAACCTCGCTGATGGTCTTGAGTTGCAGACGCAGGTTCAGACCATCGACGGCACGTTTTTGCAGAGGCGTATAATAGAGGCGGTCGATTCCTGTCTGCAACCTCGGGCCAATATCTTTGAACAATCCTTCGGGATAGTTTATCTGCATAAGCAGATTATTGAATGCAATATACTCATTTTGAGGATTTAAGATAGCCAATTGCTCAATCGGCTCCTTCATTTCAGTTTCCCTAATCTGCCCAAGGCGATAGCGCAACCAGAGTTTGTTCATCGCCAGTCCCGCAAAATCGGGGTCGTCAGGAATCTGCATCTCGTTGATGGCGCTTTCGGGATACTCCCCTTTCATGATGCGCCGCATGATGTATTTCTGGATTGAGAGAGCAAGAATTCGGTCCGATGAGTCGCAAGCCTCCTTGAATTTCCTGAACATGAACGGCTGCTCATTTTTGCCTGTGATGTCGTAAACAATGCGCATCTGAATTCGCGCAAAGCGATGTTTCTGAAGGATTGGCTCGAGTTCTTTGGCAAGATTGTTTTTCAGAATGCTGTCCTGAACCCGTTCAATAGGAAGTTTGGCCAAATGGCTGTATTTGGTTGAACGTATGTCGGTTACAAAATCAGCCCAGTTGTAGTCGGTGATTATTTCGGTTCGGGTTGAGTCGAACTGACGCTTCTCGAGTGCGCGCACAATGCTCTCGGCACGGCGGCGCTGCAGATTGCGGTTCACCGAGTCGCTGCCCTCAACCGACGAATATGCCGTGATAGTCATGTTAAGTATATGAAAATCACGTTGTTCGAGAGCCTCCAGAAATGGCTCAATGTCAGCCTCATTGTAGTCGGCTTTGTTGCCCTTGAACGGAATCACAAATTCAAGGTCAGCGCTGTCGGGAATGGGTTTGTAAACACCGAATTTAGTATTGAATGCAAGCGTGTCAGCCAACAATTTAACGTTGTTTTTGTAAGTGCCCTTGATGGGATGAATGAACGTTTTGGGCACACTTGTGCAGACGGCTCCATCCTGGATAATCAGCAAGTTGATTTCGCTTTCGTTCAAATCGATACCTTCTGGCAAATCTGCCACTTTGCCTTTGAAGGCTTTCGATTTTCCAGTGGTTTGAATCAGGTTTTTCTTCAGAATCTTCTTCGATTTGTAAGGCTTGGTCATTACACCTCGATTGAACCGATTGTAATCCAATATGTTACGTTCAAATTTACAATCATATTGCTCCTTCTGAAGAATGTCGAGCGCCAGCGCATCGTTTTTGTTGCGCATTATTTTCTGCAGAGTTTTCACATTTTCAACATCGATGAAAACCTCGCGCCCCTCAACCACAAGCGCGTCGCGCAACTCGTTGAGGTTGGTCATTCGGTTGATGCGCTTGCACACCTCGGGGTCGTAGTTGTCCAAGCCGTTGTTTTTAATGGTGTAAGGCACTTTCAGCATATCGCGGTTACGCATTCCCTCGTTGAACGAGCGAAAATTGCCCAGCACCACCGACACATAGACTCGTTTACCTTCCAAATCGATGTTTGACGATGCTCCAATATACTGATAATTAGTACTTTCAAATAGTGCTGCCGAACGGCTGTTCGACATCCAACGGAAAACCAACTCCTCGGCCATCTCATAGTAGGTCAGATTCACCTTTCCCTTCACCACATTGATTTTGGTTGTCAGTTCGGCTGCCTCGCTTGAGCCGCCATAAGCCTCCATTCGGGCGGCAATAGTGGTTTTGAGTTTGGCATTCGGGTCCTCATCGGCCATCATCGCCATATATTCTGATTGCTCGCGAGCGATGGTAAACATTAAAGGTTTGTAAATCAGAGGTTCGCAGTCACGCTCATAAAGAATGGAGTTTATCTGGTCGATGATAATGCTGTCCATCAACTGGCGCTTAAAATCGTTGGGCAAAATCTGCGAAATGGCTGCCATCGGCTCACCATCAATAATATATGTTTTGCGGGCTACGTTCTGCTGCGCCGTACAAAACAGCGACAGAAAAAACACCAACAACAGATTGAGTGCTACCTTTTTCAACATCAATACGCTTTTTCTTAAAAACTCGCAAAGTTAAAAATAATTGTTTGCAGTTGGTGTCATGAGTTTTTTTTGCGCATTTCGGGGTCGATGGCGCAGATGGCGGCCAGCCGTTCCACAAATTTCTTCTCTGTCGGGTGTTTCTCGTACATGTAGAGCAGCATCTCGTCTTGCGCTTCACGCGACTGTCGGAGTATTGATAATGAAGTGGTTATCAGTCCCTGACTATAGCGCAGACGCTGCATCTGGTCGAGCAAGGCCAACTCTTTTGGCGACATTTTGAATCCGTTTGCCATTTTAGTTTGATGCTGTATTATTCGTGGTAAAGATAAAAAAACTGGCGGAAATGCCGATTGTCAGCCGTTCCGCCAGTTCTGATATTTGCTTGCGAAAAATTATTTCTTCGCTTTCACGCTAACCACCTGTCCCTTAACCGTTTCCACATCGTACTCATAGTATTTCCCCAACTCGGGTTGGCCGATGCTAGCCTTTTCCGACACAATCGGCTCTTTCACATCTGCCGACACAAGCAGCGCGTTCGGGCAAGTGCCTTCGGCGGGTTTCAGGCCAGCGCCTTCGAGTTCAACTGCCGAGCGGATTCGCAGTGTTCCGCCGATGGTCGATGTGATTTTTGCTGACGCCAGTTTGCCGCCATTCCAGTCCATATCAACCACAAATCCGCCGCGGGCGCACAAGCCGCTCACACTGCCGTCGGCCCAAACATCGGGCAGGGCGGGCAGAAGATGCACGGCGCCATCGTGGCTCTGCAGCAGCATTTCGGCCACACCAGCGCAGAATCCGAAGTTGCCGTCAATTTGGAAAGGCGGATGCGCGTCGAACAGATTGGCATATGTGCGGCCGTTACCGCGCGTCATCCACGGGTTTCCGCCCGAAGGCAGCAGATTGAGCATATTGCAGATAATCCGATAAGCGTGATTGCCGTCGAGCAGGCGCGCCCAAAGGTTGATTTTCCAGCCGATAGACCAGCCCGTGGCCATATCGCCGCGCTGTGTGAGCGTGTTTTTGGCGGCTTCGAACAGTTGCGGCTGCTTGAACGGCGAAATCTGATTCGACGGATAAAGTCCGTACAAGTGCGACACGTGGCGGTGTTGGTCGGTCGGGTCGTCGGCGTCAACAAGCCACTCTTGCAGTTGGTTGTGCTGCCCAATCGCCATTGGCGCGATGCGGCCTAGAACGGTCTGCGCCGAATCGCGGAAAGCGGCATCAACACCGAGCACCGCCGAAGCCGCAATTGCCTGATTCAGAACATCAAAAACAATTTGATTGTCCATCGTGCAGCCCGCCGTCATCGACGAGCCGTCGTTGGTGTAGCCGTGTTCGGGCGATGTCGAAGGCGTGGTCACCAGATAGCCCAGCGTGGGGTGCTCAACCATCGCCGTCATATAGAATCGGGCGCTCTCTTTCAATATGTTATAGTTGTCGGCAAGGAATTTCTTGTCGCCAGTGAACAGATAGTGCTGCCAGATGTGCGTCGAGAGCCAACCGCCGCCGTTGGGCCACATTCCCCAGTAGGCGCCGTCAATCGGGCCCGTCACGCGCCAGATGTCGGTGTTGTGGTGAGCCACCCAGCCGTCGGCGTTGTACATCTGCCGAGCCGTGGCGCGGCCAGTCTGCGCAAGGTCGCCAATGAGCGAGAACAGCGGCTGATGGCATTCGCTCAAGTTGGTCACTTCGGCAGGCCAGTAGTTCATTTCAGCGTTGATGTTTATGGTGTATTTGCTGTCCCACGGCGCGTCAACCATATTGTTCCAGATGCCCTGCAGGTTGGCCGCCTGCCCGCCAGGCTGCGACGACGAGATGAGCAGATAGCGCCCGTATTGGAACATCAGCGCCACCATTGCTTGGTCGATGCCCTTGTTGAAGGCTTCCAGCCGACGGTCGGTCTCAATGGCCGAACTATCCGATTTTGGCAACTCAAGCCGCACGCGGTCGAATTGCTTTTTGTATGCCGATATATGATTGTCTAACAGTTGCTTATAATCTTTCTCAACGGCTTTCGTCAATGCCAATTCGGCCAATTCTTCGGCATTTCCGCTCACATCGTTGTAGTTCACAAAGTTGGTTGCCGACGCAATGAAGATGGTGGCCGATGTTGCGCCGCGAACCATCAGTTTGTTCTCGCCAGCCAGGTTGGTGCCGTCGCTTTTGATTGTAACTGCCAGATACGCACCAAGTTTCGCATCCACGCCTTCCTGCGACTTTCCGTCAATCTTGACAACCATTTTCACATCTTCGGCGTCCTTGAAGCCGCCCGTGCCAACAGTAGTTGTCTTGTTGTCTTTCAATTCGATAGTGTTCGGCAGCGGGCAGTTGTGACTGATGTCGAAATTCAGCCACTTCCGTTGGTCCGACTCAATGCGCACAACTATCACATTATCAGTCAGTGAAGCGAATGCCGTGCGCGTGATGTTGGCGCCATTGGCCGCAAACCGCGTGGTGGCTGTGGCATTGCTGATGTTCAGGTCGCGATAGTAGTTGCTAACATCTTGAATATCTGACATATCAATAAACAAACTGCCCAACGTCAGATAGCCCATACCGTTCTGTCCTGTAAAGAAATTTTGGTTCACAACATCCTGTGCTTCAGCAAATTTGCCGTCAAAAATCAGTTTCCTGACCTTTGGCAGAGCCGCATTGGCCTTTTCAGGGATATTGTTGTGCGGACCGCCAGCCCAGAACGTCTCGTCGTTGAGTTGGATTTCCTCGTGCCCCGTGCCGCCGAAAACCATTCCGCCCTGATGCGAGTTGCCGATGGGCAGCGCTTCGGTCCAGGCCTTTGCAGGCTGCGAGTACCACAACTTAAGTTCTTCATTGTCAGCCTTGTTGCCGCACGAGCAGACAACCGCGCCAACCATTAACGCTAATGCAAATTGTTTCTTCATACAGAGTGTGTTTTGTTTTTGTAAATATATCTAAAAGTATTTTGTACTTTTATAAATATGGGGAAAATTTTGTGCGCGCTTTCCGCGAAAAGCACGCCTGCCGCTATCTTACAGCACAGAGCACCGTTTCGGGCAGCGTCCCCATAAGGGTTATGACTGAGAGTTTGCGGATTCTTCTTTTTCTTCTTCCTCTTCCTCTTTCTTCCTTTTAAACTTGGCTTTCAGCCGTTTAACGCCTTCCACGCCCAGGATTGTCAGGCCGCCGTATTGGCAGGTTTTGGCCAGGCCGAAAAGCACAACCCACAGCACGCCTTTGACTTGCGGCGACAGGAACGGAAAGGCCATCTGCGCAAACGACAGAATGTAGAACGGAATGCAAAGCAGCAGAATCACCACACCCGTCCTGAACGACAGCCCTTTAAGGAAGTTTTTTATCTTTTCCAACATTTTCAATCGCGTGTTTCGGCAAATATATCAATCTTCCAGCCATCCAAAATTGAGTTGCCGCTTTGGCTGCACTTGGCTCAAACCATTGCTGACAACTAAATGTTTAACCTGCTCATTAACAATTCAATTATCAAACAGCCACACTACTCAACAACTATTCTCTCCCGAAGCAAGTATTATTTTTGTTCTTCCGTTCCAACTATTACGTCGTTAGCATAGAAGGTATCTCCTCCCGCCAATTTGACGATAGTGTATGTCATTTTTGATTCGGGCGAAACGCTTTTCGATACAAGTTTTGTATATCCGTTGACGGTTGCAAAAATATCACCAACTTTTATCTGCAGCACTTTTTCGTAATTCTTGTAGTTGGCTGTTTTTGCCGGATTTGACGATGCCCATCCCTGCTCTGTCAAAAACGGATGGTCATCGGTTGCCGTAATTTTCTTGCCGCCTTCAAAAACGTAGGTCACAAGATTTTTATGCGATACCGCAGCGGTTTTCTCAACAGTGGCCGTCACTTTTTTACCGGTTATAATATTGTAACTCACCACTTTGTCGCCCTCCTTTATATCTTCGATGTTTTTGAGCGAATTGTCGGCAAGCAAAATTTTTGTTCCTGCGGCAAAACAATGCACATCAATGCCATCGAAATAAACCTCAGACAAAACCGTATCGTCGTACTTGTCGCCTTTGTAAACCTCCATGATTTCAAACTTCATGGTCCATTCAACACTATCGTTGAGCGGCTCTATTTTAAAGGTTTGGTCGCTGCGGCTATCCTCGAGGTTGAGAATTGCAAATGGCTTATCGTTCACATAAACTTTCAACCGCTTTACGCGCGAATTGTTTTTCCAAGCCACCTGACTTTTAACATATCCGTTAACTACATGTATCTCAGTGATTCGGGAGCAGTTAGCCTGAAAAGTGTATTTAACCCACTCTCCTACGCCGTAACCCGGAACACCTTCCACCCACGGAGTATTATAAAACAAATCATGAAGATTTTTTTCCTCATAGTTATTGTTGCCCTGGCTTTTCAAATGGCTCGATGCCTCAATTTTCTCTGGGTAACCCGTTCCGCAATACCACGAGCAGCCTTCACCGAAAATATCCCAGTAGCTTTCATACATCTCGTTGTCTTCGGCTTTCCAATTCTTTGCTGCCTCATCAGTCAGATAAATTTTTTCTTCTTCAGGATAAAGTTCTTTAAATTGTGCCTTACCGATAAATGAGACAATCAAAAGTGCCAATGTAAAAAATGTTTTCCGCATAATAAATATCATATTCTTAAATTGTTACACTATGTTCAATTGTATAATTGACAAAAAACAACGCAAGTTAAAAAACATACGTGAAAAACAAGTCCGATGGGCAAAAACAATGCATTTACGTCAATAAAAGAAATCTATAACGTTTGGCCGCCGCTCAGGCAACAATCCGCAACAGCAAATAATCTTAACGATTTGCAATATGAGAAAGCCCGACTCAAAAAGTCGGGCTTTTTTGTTTTGGTGCGGATTTAGGAACCGCAAAAAATGATTGAGTTTTATAATAAAAATCGTTGTATATTTATGATTAATAATTAATTATCGCTTACAGGTTTTACATAATGCAAATTATATGACCTTAAAAACTTAAATTGGGTAACACAAGGTAAATTATTGAGGGTTGATGAAAAAGAAAAAATCCAAACCTTAATAGATATTCAGGGAATGACTTTCTCTGAGCCTACTTATTTAGATTTAGATTCAGTGGCAAATATAATAAAAGATTTTGATAATCCGCCACGTTTTACATAACGCAGATTATAAAACCTTAAAACCCTATAAATCAAAAAAAAAAGAAAGCGTCACCACTTTCCTTTTTCTGTCTAATCAGCCGCGCCAATTACCAGCACTTTGTGCTTTGGAACGACGATGCGGGAAGGCCCGCGCCGTTGTAGAGCGTGGCTTGGTCAACGCAGTCGTTCCAAAGGTAGCGCACCGATGCGGGGGCGGCAACCTTGTCGGATGTCACCTTCACCTTTCCGTCTTCGATTACCGCTGTGGCGGGATAGTATTTGCCGTCTTTGCCAGCAATCTCAAAATCTTTGAGTTCGCCGCCTTTGGCGTTCAGACCTTCACCGTAGTCGAAACTCAGGTAGATGGCTTTTCCATTGATTTCCTGACTCTTGAACAGCGGGCCGCTGCAAACAACGTCTTTGCCGTAGATGTTCTTAAACGCCCACAGCGCAAGGCGGTTGCCCACTTCAACCTTGTTGGCGGGGTGAATATTCTTGTTGTTGCCGATGTCGATGGTCGAAGCCATTCCCGAGTTGGCCACCGACAGCGATACGCGCTGAGCCTCGCGGATTTCTTCAGAGTGGCCGTTGGTGCCGTAGTCGTAGGGTGCAATCTGCACGTAGTAGAACGGGAAATCGCCCTGAGCCCACTTTTCGCGCCAAGCCTTAATCATTAGCGGGAACGTGCGGGTGTATTCCTCGGCGTGCCCCACGTTGGCCTCACCCTGATACCAGATGGCGCCTGCCATTGCGTAGCCTGCAAACGGCGCCACCATTGCGTTGTAAAGGCAAGTCGGCGTCATTTCGCTCAAATCGATGGGGCTAATCGGGCGTTGGAAAAATTCCATTGACTGTATGTCGAATTTGTAGAGTTTACCTTTCGACAGTTCAGCCACGGGCAGATATTTCCAACTTCCAGCAAGCGACACGGCGGCTTTTTCGTTATCCTTCGCGTAGCACTTCATTTTCGCGGGGTTGCCGTAGAGTCCGCCGCCGCCCATATTGTCGGTAACGCGGACGGCAATAACAGCCTTGCCAGCCTTAACCTTCTCGGCGGGAACGGTGTAAACGCGGTCGGCCTGATAGTTGTTGGTGCGGCCGATGGGTTCGCCGTTGAAGAAAGTCTCGTCGCCGTCGTCGATCGCGCCAAGCGATACCACGAGTTCCTTGCCAGCCATTGCAGCGCTGATTTTTATGGTTTTACGGAACCACACAATGCCGTCGAAGGCGCGCACCTCGTTGTTGTTTTCCCAAAGTGTGGGGACGTTCATTGAGTGCCATTTGCTGTCGTCGAAATCGGGTTTTGCCAGGTCGCCGTCGCCAAGGTCGGGACGGGGGAATGTCGGCACCGACTGCTTCTGAGCGAGCCAACTGTTGCGTTTCTCGATGATTGGCGAACTTGCCTCAATGTTTTTTGCAATCTGACTGTATTCGGGCACGTTTTTGATATATTCTTGCGGAATCCAACTCTCGACAGGCGTTCCGCCCCACGACGAGTTGATGATGCCCACAGGCACACCAAGTTCGGCGTTGAGTTTTTTGGCAAAATAGTAGCACGTTGCGCCAAACTGCGGCGTGTTTTTCGGCGAAGCGGCCTTCCACTCGCCACCCGCCACGTTTTCCTCTTTAAAACTTGTGTTGCGCTCAGCCATAAAGATGCGGATGTCGTTGTTGGTGCTGTTGGCAATATCCTCAGGGCCGTTCATAATGGTGCCGTACGGGAAACCGCTCATAGGCATTTCCATATTGCTCTGTCCCGATGCGAACCAAACCTCGCCAATCAGCACATTGTTGATGTAGACGGTGTTCTTGCCGTTGATAATCAACGCGTAAGGTCCGCCGAACGATGGCGTCGCCACATTCACCTTCCAAGTTCCGTCGGCTGCGGCTTCGGCAGTGACGGTCTTGTTGTCCCACGTGTTCGACACTGTGATTTTCTCGCCAGGCTCGGCAAATCCCCACACAGGGGCCGAAGTTTTTTGCTGCAAAACCATTCCGTCGGTAAATAGCGGCGGCATTTTGACGTCGGCAGTGGCGCAGGCAGCAAACGCAGCCACAGCCGTCAGTGTAAGAATCGCCTTTTTCATTGTGATGATGTTTTTATAATTCAAATGCAAGATATAACGTTTTCGCAAACGTTGGAATCATTTGCTTTCTTTAATCGCTTTCGCGGATATTCTGACACATAAACTTCTATCACAATCGTGAAAACGGCCATAACAGATTCTGCTTGCAGATTTGGTTTAGTTGCCTAAATTTGAACTGCATTTATTTCACATTAAAACAAGATTTATGGCAATGGCAAGTTCGCAAGTATGGCTGAAAAGAATCAGGAACATTATCGGGTTTATGGGTATGATACTTCCCTGGATAGCGCTGTTTGGCGCGTATATGGTGTCGAAATCAGTCTGCATACCAAGCGCTTTTTGGGATAACCTTTCCATTTCCGCCACATACTACATTACGCCCGCTCTCACTGGCATTCTGACAACGGCCGCAGTTGTGCTAATGTGCTACGACGGCTACGAGTTGAAAGACGACATTGTTACCACCTTGTCTGGCGTGTGCGGACTAATGATTGTGCTGTTTCCCTGCAACTGCGCCGTTTCGCCCGAAAGGGTTGGATTGTTTCAGTTGTCCGCAAATGTGTCGCACATAATCCATTGTGTGTCTGCGGTTTGCTTCTTTTTGCTGCTTGCCTACAACAGTCTGTTTCTGTTTACTGAAGGCGCAGAAAACCCGACCAAACAAAAGAAGACGAGAAACACAATCTATCGGGTCTGCGGCGTTGGAATGCTGGTGGCCTTAATCCTAATGCCCTTGCCCATAAAGTTTTACGCAAAGACATTTATTGTTGAGACAATCGCACTCACCTTCTTCGGCATAAGTTGGCTTGTGAAAGGACAAGTTTTTGGGCTTTTTGCGGATAAATAGTGGTTTTGAATAATGAACCAACGATTTATCAGATAATATTTTTAACAAATAAAAGAATCAACAAAATGATAGAAACCCTTTTTTGCGATTTAAAGAAACTTTATGTTGAACTTGGTGAGAAAATTGCTAATTATACAAAAACTAAAGTCTCTCCATTAGTTCCCCATTGGGGTAACATGTTCCCACGAGAATCTAACACTGGGATTTTATTTGTTGGACGCGCAACGAATGGCAGTTCGACGGAAGGAAATTATATGGATCAACTTGAAAAAGCGTTTGAGCCAAAACATTATCATGATATAGAATGGGTAGAAAGTAGAAAAATGTATAAAAAATCAGCATTCTGGCGCGTGATTAGAGGTGTTGCTTTAGAATTGTATCCAGATAAGAAATGGTTTGACCATATTGCATGGAGCGACATCTACAAAATAGCTCCATCGAAAAAGGGTAATCCAGACAATGAACTGAAAAAACTACAGAAATCAAAATGTTTGGAAATATTAAAAGCAGAAATCGATGTCCTTTCACCAGAATGCGTTATTCTTTTCGTGGGTGATTGGAAAGAAGGTTTCCTATACGAACTAAATCATAAAAAGGAAACAAAATCTATTAA
>JAEEPS010000109.1 GCA_016284875.1 Salinivirgaceae bacterium
CAGAAACATATTTGAGTTTGCGCCGATTGGAAAATGAGATTTTAAAGAAATTAAGCGGAGGCACAGGCTATCTTGGTTTTGGTGATGTTATCAAAGTGAATATCAATCAATTCTACGGAATCGAGATAAACGATTTTGCCGTTTCGGTTGCGCAAACAGCTCTATGGATAGCCGAAAGCCAAATGTTGCACGAAACTGAAAGCATTGTAAATCAGTCGATAGAGTTTCTGCCGCTTAAATCGAATGCCAATATTGTTGAAGGCAATGCGCTGCGAATGGATTGGAATAGCGTTTGTCCAAACGAAACTCTGTCATATATTATTGGGAATCCGCCATTTGTGGGTGCAAGGGAAATGGAAAATGGTGGTACTCAAAAGCAGGATTTAGACATTGTTTTCGGTTCAAAATGGAAGCACGGCGATATTGATTATGTGTCGGGTTGGTATGTAAAATGCGCAGAAATGATGCTGAAAAACAATAATATAAAATCTGCACTTGTTTCCACCAACAGCATAACACAAGGAATGCAAGTGTCAATTTTATGGGAACCGCTCGTTAAAAATTACAATATTGGAATTGATTTTGCTTACCGAACATTCCGTTGGGATAATGGGGCAAAGGGCGAAGCCCACGTTCACTGTGTAATCATTGGTTTTAGCAACAAACCGCAAACCAAAACCGCAAAGCAGATTTTTAATGCCGACGGCAGCATTGAAGAAGCCAAAAATATTCACCCATATCTAATTGATTTTCCGAATGTTTTTCTTCCCAACCGTTCTGAACCAATTTGCAATGTTCCAGAAATGAAAATAGGTAACAAGCCTATCGATGATGGTAATTACTTGTTCAGCGAGAAAGAAAAAAATGAGTTTATAGAAAAGGAACCTGTTGCAGAAAAATATTTCCACAGATTTTTCGGAGCTAAAGAGTTTATAAACAATAAAAAGCGATACTGTTTGTGGTTGGGCGACTGTACCCCAAATGAGTTGATTAATATGCCTGAATGTTTAAAACGGGTAGAAGCGGTAAGGGCATTTCGCAAGAAAAGTACCGATGCGGGTACTCAAAAATTAGCCGATAAGCCTACTCGTTTCCATATTGAGAACTTTCTAAATGGTGATTCCTTACTTATTCCTTGCCATTCTTCAGAAACACGGAATTATATACCAATGGGATTCATAAAAGAAAATGAATTAGGCAGTAATGCCGTGTTGCTCATTGATAACGCCAAATTATACCACTTTGGAGTGCTGACTTCAATAGTGCATATGGCGTGGATGCGTGTGGTTTGCGGTCGATTGGAAAGTCGTTATCGTTATTCTGCGGGCATAGTTTACAACAACTTTCCGTGGCCAAAAGCAACGGATGCGCAAAAGGCTGAAATAGAGCGCACTGCGCAAGCAATTCTTGATGTACGTGAGAAGTATTCCGATTGCACATACGCCGATATGTATGGTGAAAAAATGTACTTGTTCAGCGATTTGGTTGCTGCCCACGATGCCAACGACAAGGCTGTTTTGGCAGCATACGGTTGGCCTAAAAACTTGAGTGAAAATGAATTTGAAATTGTGACGCGACTATTCAAACTATACGAAAAAAAGATGTCCAAACAAATGGAAACTGACAGTAAAGGAAAGAAGAAAACGAAATAAACCAATTAAATAATTGATAATATGCAATGTAGGGCTGTCATATTATGGCAGCCCTACTTTTTTCTGTAGCCCCTTCGGGGCTTACGTTTTGGTGGCGCATATCAGCGGCGGTTTACACCACCGCCTATAATTTGTCAGGCTTTCGGCCTTTTCGGATTGAAATCTGCGAGAATCGGTTAGAGAAAAATCTTGTCCAAATCCCTTCAATCTGCGTCATCTGCGTTCTTCACCCATTCCCCAAACCTCCGTGCCAGCCAATGAGCAAGAAATCGGCTCATTTTATATCCCGAATCGGCTCAAAAAAGTGGATTTTTGAGCCGATTTTTGTGTGTTTTTGAGCCGATTTTGTGCAATGATATGAAAACGAACAAGTATATCAGGTTATCCGACGGTTTGTCGAGTGAGATAGCCGAAACACTGAAAGGAGAAATGTGCCTTGTTTCCATAAAGGCAGACGGGATCATCACTTCACCCATTCCCCAAACTTCCGAGCCAGCCAATGAGCAAGAAACAAATTGGCGGCAACAGCCACTGTGGCACCAAGGCTATAGACGATGATTTCGATAGGTGAGAAGTCTGCGGTTTTAAAGCAATCTATTATTATCCAAACGCTTACGGGCAGAATCAAAATGCTTGTGGCAAGTGCGGGAATGTATTTGCGTATGACAACGGCTTGTCCAATATGAACAACCAGATGCAGAGTGAAGGCGATGAATGTGCCCAGCCATAGCAGGTTGAAAACGCGGTAGCCAGTGAATGTCAAACCGCAGATTATCAGCAATAAAACAAACTCTTCGGCAACGGCAAGAGCAAAGCCTGCGGTGGATGTGAGATTGTTGAAAATGAACTTGAATGGCGGAAAACGCTTGCTAATGTCGGCACCGTTGCGCGCCACCCACACACGCATTCCGATAATCTCTTCGAAATCGTGAAAAACAAACAGCAGCGGCAAAAGCCAGATGTATCGGTCCATAAATCAATATTTTATATACACGTTTTGCCCATCGGGCGCTTTTCAAAAATATGATTTATTTGATAATTCCAGACTTGGAATGACAACAAGAATAAAAAAGCCCTTTGGCGAATTACACCAAAGGGCTCTTTCAGTCTATCTTAACAAATCTTATTTCTTCTCAATCGGAGTGTAGCGGCCGCTCAAGTGCATCAGAGCAAACAGGTTGAGCAATCCGTCGTAGTAGCCGTCGTAGTATCCGTCTTCGTATGGTTCGAGGCGTGAGTTCCAGAACTCGTTGATGAAGTCGCGGCTGTTGCGCAGCGGCTGTGTCAGCGATACAGCTGCAACTGTGCCCACAAGGCCGATAGAGTGGCGCAGAGCCTTATATCCGCCGGCTTCGGCAATGTTCTCAACGGGCGTTCCGTCGAGGTTGTACTGGTCAACAAATGTGCTCACGCCTTGGCTGCGGAAGAATGTCTGCAGACGGTAGCCATAATCGAACTGCCAGTCAGCATCGGCGCCGCTCCAGGTGTAGTCGAGGGCAATGTTCATTGGCACGCGCCATGAGTCGAAGCGGAATTTTGCGCCCCAGTCGCCACGCGGCGGAGTCATAACAGAGCCGTCGTAGTTCGAGTAATCGGGGTTCAGGCCGGTAATCGAGTCGCACGCACGGTGCAGATACTCACGCGATTTCTGTGCGCATTCCATATAGAAATCGGCGCGGCCGTCTTCGGCATATTTAGCCCAAATCTCATAGAAAGCCGGAATGTGGTACGACGGGTCGGTGTAGCGTGCGCCAAAGCCGTCGGGCACAAACGTGATGAGTTTCTCTTTTGTGTTGATGATGTTCAGGATTTCAGGCTCCGGGAACTTCATGCCGGGGCGGAAGGCTGGCATCTGCGGTGCGCCACCTTGGCCTGCTTTTGGTGCTTCGCCAGGTTTGCGGTCGGGTTTCTTGCCATCGCCGTCAGGCTTCTGCTGCGGAGGGCGTTGTCCGCCACCAAACGGACCGAATCCGCCTTGATTCTCGCTGAAACCTTTCTTGGCAAACATCGCGTTCAGAATGCGTTGTGCTTCAGCCAAATATTTGATGTCGCCATCGTTGCCCCACTGGTTCGATGCCAGAATGAGCGATGTGATGAAATATAGTTCGCCGTCCGATGCTGTGCCGGGAGAGTTCTGCTCACCGGTTGTCTTGCAACTCCAGCCGAAATATCCGTCGCGCGGTCCGCCTTGATGCTGCATATATTTCTGTGCCCAGCGCCACAGACGGTCAAAAATATCCTGACGATTCCATTGCACGGCAATCATCATTCCGTAACTCATGCCTTCGGTGCGGACATCGTGGTTTTTCACGTCAGAGATGTAGGCCATCGAGTCGCCAACTTCGAAATAAACCTTGTCGGGGCCTTCAAAAACCTTGTAGAAGGCTTCGTTCAGTTTGGCGTCGATTTGTTCCTGTGTGTAGCCGGCTTCGAGCAGAAGGTTGCGTGTCTGGCCGGGTTGTGGTTTGTTTGCGGGGTCCGATGTGGGCGTCTCGTTGCTGCACGAAGCCATCGAGAAGGCAATCGCACAAGCCATAATCAGATTTGTTTTGCTCATAATTCTCTGTTTTTGGTTCATTTCTGGCGCCAAAGTATCGGATTATAATATAAGGTGAATTTTAAAATCGATAAACCGACAATATTTGCCAACGAGAGGGAACGAATGACGATTTTTGGCCGATTTTGTATTAGAAACGATGTTTTATGTCAATACAAATGAATTATGAGCCTATTCACGCACCAAATCAAACCTTATACCTTATACCTTACACCTTACACCTTCCTCATTCAGTACTTCCCCAAACGCCGCGGTACAGGTTGCAGCCGACAAAGTTTCCGGCCACAATGCTAACGTAGAAAATCAGCACATCGGCCCAATTATCAATCAGAAACGATGCAGGAACGGTCATGTAGTAGAAGGCGTCGGCAACGCAGTGCGGAAAGCCGCACATAATGAACAAAGGCACACCGAACAGCAGCGGCAGGTTCTTGTCTTTGCGGGCAAAGGTGACAGCGGTGGTCATTATGAATCCGCAGCCGATGGCCAGAATTCCGCCTTTGAGCGGTCCGCACTTCAGACGGCCTTCCAACACCGATTGAGCGGTTTCCTGCAGCGGCATCGGACTGCAGCGTGCAATCATCGCAACAGCCAAGCAACCAATCAGATTGCCCAGCAGAATCAGAAACAGCGTGCCCACTTCGCCCTTCACAATGAATCCGGCTGTCCCGGTGTAGAGTTTCAGTTTGTAGTGGACCACGGTGAGCAGTCCGAAGGCGAAAAGCACCGCCCCGACAATGCTTTTTTCGGCCAGATAGCCGAACCCGGCAATGCCAATGCACACGCCGGCCAAAAACGCCGACCGAAGAATTTTGAATGTGTCCATTCTTGCAGTTTCTAATTGATTAACAAAATGTTGCCATTGGCGGAAAAAGTTGTGACTATCCGCTGTTCAAAAATAACTTTCGGATTTATGAAACCGTTGTCTATCTTTGGTAAGTTACACACAAATAAATAACAATATGACTCGTTCACGTTTGGCCTGCACCACGGTTGCGGCATTACTGACATTTGGCGCGCTTGCGCAATTTCCACAAAGAGAGCAACTTCCCGAAGGTTCGGCGGCTCTTGCAACCAACATCAACCGCAACTCTTATCCGCGGATTCTGCAAGATAATAGTCTGATGTTCAGACTGATGGCACCAGATGCCAAATTAGTTCAAGTTGACATTTGCGGCAAAAAATACGATATGACTCGCAACGACCGCGGCCAATGGTCGGTCACCATTCCGGCGCAAGTGCCTGGTTTTCATTATTATTCATTGGTTGTCGATGGCGTTTCAGTGAACGACCCTGCAAGCGAAACATTCTATGGTTGCGGTAAGATGATGAGCGGTATCGATATTCCCGAAGCGGGAACCGAATTGTTTGAAGTTCAAGATGTTCCGCACGGCGAAGTTCGTCAGATAAATTATTTCTCGAAGGTTGACAACGAGTGGCGGCCGCTATTTGTTTATACGCCAGCCGGTTACAACGAGAGCAAAGACCGCTATCCGGTGGTTTACATTCAGCACGGAGGCGGCGAGGACCATCGCGGTTGGGTGCAGCAGGGGCGTATGGCCAACATTCTCGACAATCTGATTGCCGCCGGCAAGGCTGTGCCAATGATTGTGGTGAGCGCCAACAGCAATATCCGCACACGTGGTGCTGTCGGTGGTTCGGCTTATTCGGCACAAGCAATGCAGCCGTTCCGCACCGAGATGGTTGAGAACATTGTGCCGTTCGTCGATAAGAACTACCGAACCAAAGCCGAGCCTAAATACCGTGCAATGTGCGGCCTGTCGATGGGGGGCGGGCAGTCGTTCTACGTTGGGCTGCTTTCGCCCGATGTGTTTGCCAATGTCGGCATTTTCTCGACGGGTATGTTCGGCGGCATTGCAGGTGCGGCCAATTTCGACCTCGAGAAAGAGTGCCCCGGAATCCTTTCCGATACCAAGACATTCAACAGCAAACACGATGTTTTCTACATCAGTTGCGGCGAGCAGGACCCGCGCATCCAGTACAACAAGGCCATTGCCGAGAAAATGCAGCAAGCGGGTGTGAATGTGCAGTTTAACTCGTTCCCCGGCGACCACGAATGGCAGCCGTGGCGCAAATCACTTGCCGACTTCGCGCAGAAATTGTTCAAATAACAACCATCGTCAAAACTCAGTGAATTCAAACCAAACATTTTGTGAATCAGGGTGGCATCGCATTGAAAAATAACTATCTTTGAAAAACAAATACAATTACGATGGAGAATTATTCAACCCAAGTCTCTGATTTTGAGATAGAAAAAGGTGAGGCCGATATTTATGGTGTGGTATACAGTCCCGACGGCAAGCGATTGCTCAAGTGCCAGAACACCCAGTTGAGCGAATACTCAATTAAAGACGGCACTGTGGTGATTTGTGCCGATGCGTTCCGTGATTGTAAAGTGTTGAAAAACATCTATATGCCCGATTCTGTCACCAGCATCGCAGGAAGTGCTTTTGTTGGTTGCAACAATCTGACAATCACTCGCAAAGCGAAGTCTGTCAGCGAGATGCCGGACTCCGATTTCGAATTCGAAGTTACCGACAAAGTTAACCAGACGGTTGCCGTAACCCGCTATAATGGTGAGGATGAGACGATTGAGATTCCCCAAACGGCTATTGTAAATGGTGTTGAATGTTCGGTAACGGGCATTGGCCGTAGCGCGTTCGAGAACTGTATTGGCTTGAAATCGGTGGTGATTCCCTGTTCGGTTGCGGTCATTGGCGACAGCGCGTTCATGGGCTGCAGCGGCCTGGAGTCGGTGTCGATTCCCGATTCGGTGACGAAAATTGGCAGTTATGCTTTCCAGAATTGCAGCGGTCTTAAATCGATAGCCATTCCCAAATCGGTGGCCGACATTGGCAGCAGCGCGTTCTCGTGCTGTGTTGCGCTCTCATCGGTTGTCATTCCCGATTCGGTCACCAGCATCGGCGACGACGCTTTCTACGGATGCCGAGGATTAAAGTCGGTAACAATCTCTAAATCTGTTACTAACATCAACGATGGCACGTTCGTCAATTGCAGCAGTCTGACTTCGATTGACATACCGAACTCCGTAACGACCATTGGCGATAGGGTGTTCAGCGGTTGCCGCGGACTGAAATCGCTCACCATCGGAAAGTCGGTGAAAAGCATTGGAAACGAGGCGTTTGCCTATTGCGGAGGACTCACCGATGTTGACATTCCAAAATCGGTCACCATCATCGGCGACTACGCGTTTGAGGATTGCGGCCGTCTGAAATCGATAGCCATTCCGAAGTCGGTTGTGAGCATCGGCGGCAGCGCTTTTCGTGTTTGCAGCGGCCTGACCGACATCAAAGTTGAAAAAGACAATCCAAACTATACTTCAAGCGACGGAGTGCTGTTCAATAAGCAGAAAACCAGTCTGATATGCTATCCGGCAGGAAAGAAGGGCGCGTATTCAATCCCAGAAACAGTTACCGGAATCAGCCGTAGCGCATTCCGTGGCTGCATCGGCTTGACATCGGTTGAAGTGCCTGATTCTGTTACAATTATCGACAAGAGCGCATTCTCTGGTTGCGGCAGTTTGGCGTCAATAACCATTCCTGATTCGGTGACAACCATCGGCGATTGGGCGTTCCGTGGTTGCCGCGGACTGACAACGGTTGTACTACCGAATTCAGTTGCTGACATTGGGTGGGAGACGTTCGACAATTGCAACAGTCTGCAATACAATGAGTTCGGCAATGCAAAATATTTAGGAAGCGCCGAGAATCCATATCTGTGCCTGATTGCAGCGGCATCGGTCAACATAACATCGTGCCGCATCAACGAACGCTGTAAGTTTGTGTGCAGCAGCGCTTTCCGCGATTGTACAGAACTGCTGTCGGTTGACATTCCCGAATCGGTGGCAAGCATTGGTGCCGATGCGTTTTCCGATTGCAGCGGTCTGCAGTCTGTGGACATTCCCGATACAGTTGCGGTTGTTGGCGACAGAGCGTTCAAAGGCTGCTTGTGCCTGACCTCGGTTGTCATTCCCAACTCTGTCAAAATCATTGGTGATGAGGCATTTGTCGATTGCGACGGGTTGGAATCGGTAACCATTTCCGATTCGGTCGAAAGTATTGGCGAAGAGGTTTTCTCTGGTTGTAACAATCTGACAATCAAATGCAAATCTCAATCAACTCCCAAAAACTGGAACGATGATTGGAATTGCGACTGCGATGTTGAATGGGGCGCAGAATAGGATAGAGGCGAGTTACATAATTTGGTGGTTATAAACCAATTATGCGTATTCACTTAAATCTTTGATACAATCATCTTTCTTCCCGAACCGCATAAAAATGCCGGCCAGAATGGTGCCCGAAATTGAGTGCCAGGCGCACGATATGGCGCAAGGAACAACAGCCAGCGGATTGGTGGCCATAAAGAAGTTGGTGGCCAGATTGGTTGCCAAGCCGGCGTTCTGCATTCCCACCTCGATGCTTATGGTTCGCTTTTTGGCAGTGTTGAATTTGAACAGCGTACCAGTCAGGAATCCAAGCAGATAGCCGATGGTGTTGTGGCAGAAAACCACGCCGAATGTCAACAAAAACAGCGTCAGACCGTTGGCAATCAGTTGGTTGTGAACGGCTGAAATGACGCCGCCAACAATGCACGCAAGGCAGATGACGCTCACGCCGGGCATCACGCTCTGAATGCTCTTGAACTGCTGACGGCTGCCAAGCCACAGGTTTAGGAAAAATCCAATGGTGACGGGTATAATGGTGACAATCAGTATGTTGATAAACATTCCAACGGCATCAACATCGACACTCTGACCGGCCAACCAAAGCACCAGCAGCGGTGTTACAATGGGCGCCAGCAGGGTGGAAGCGGTGGTCATCCCGACGGAAAACGCCACATCGCCCTTGCAAAGGAAACTCATAATGTTGCTCGACACGCCGCCCGGGCAGCAGCCCACCAGAATAATGCCGATGGCCATCGGGGTATCGAGATTGAATATTCGCGTCAGCGACCACGCCACAAGCGGCATAATGGTGAACTGCGCGCATGCCCCAATGAAGATATCGCCCGGCCGCGAAAACAATATTTTGAAGTCTTGCGTGGTGAGTGTCAGGCCCATTGTGAGCATTATTATGCCCAGAATGACCGTCTGTGTGTATCCCGAAACCCAACGGAACGCCCCCGGCACAAAAAACGTGAACACCGCCGTGGCTATCACAAACCACGAGGCCTTGCTCGATAGTAACTGACTGATTTTTTGTAACATTGATTAAAGAATTGATTTATTCATTTATCATCACCCGTTTTGCCGTACTGCCAACCTTCACAATGTAAATGCCGGCGGTGTTGATGTGGATTTCTGTAGAGACGTCACATTGTGGCGTCTCTACAACCAACCTGCCCATAGCATCATAAACCCAAATATCATCTGTGGCGTTTTCAATCACAATGGTGTTGCCGTGGGCGTAGATGTTTATGTTGGTGGTGGATTCAGAAATAGAAGTGTTATATCCCCAAACAACTGGCCAATTCTCATAGTTCCAACCATTACTCCAACCGTTAGGTTCAGAACTGACTTCACAATATATCGTTACGTTGCAACAATTTTGGAACGCGCACCAACCTATTTTTTCTACACTTTTCGGAATAGTAACAGAAATCAAACCTTGGCAATTGTAAAAAGCATAATCACCAATGAAATCGACAGAATTGGGAATAGTTATTGATGTCAGCTTACTATTATTTTTGAATGCGTTGTCATTAATAGAAGTAACAGAACTGGGAATGCATATATCTGTTGCGTTACCAACATATCCGACAACTTGTTCTTTTTGGTCATTAGCATATAGAAATCCATATTCATCGATATATGCATTAATATAGAGAGCACCCCAAGGCCGACCAGTGGCATCGCCTGAATAATAAACGTTTTTAACATTTTTGAATGCATTAGAGCCGATGTCCGTTACAGAACTTGGAACAGATATTGAATCAAGACCGACACAATCATAGAACGCAGCATTGCCAATGCTTTTTACTGAATTAGAAATCACTACCGAAGTTAGTTCGGAACAATCATTGAACGCGCCATTACCAATGATTTCCACAGAATTAGGAATCACTACCGAAGTCAGTGCGGAACCAAAGAATGCAGCATCACCAATGTTTTTCACGGAATTAGGAATTATTACCGAAGTCAGTGCGGGACGATGTCGGAA
>JAEEPS010000110.1 GCA_016284875.1 Salinivirgaceae bacterium
CTCGAACTGCTCTATCTGCGTATGATTGAGGACGCTACGGCCATCTTCAACGGCGACCCTGCCGCCAAATCAATCGAGGAGGTGATTGTGACCTATCCTGGTTTCTACGCCATTGTGGTTTACCGCCTGGCGCACCAACTTTATGAGCAGAACATCCCCATCGTGCCGCGACTCTTCACCGAGTACGCCCACGGCAAGACGGGCATCGACATACACCCCGGAGCCACCATCGGCCACTCGTTCTGCATCGACCACGGCACGGGCATAGTGGTTGGCGAAACAACCGTCATTGGCAACAACGTGAAAATTTATCAGGGCGTGACTTTGGGCGCCCTGAGCGTTGATAAGGCCGAAGCGGGCGTGAAGCGCCACCCGACAATAGAGGACAACGTGACCATCTACGCTGGCGCCACCATTCTGGGCGGCAAGTCCATCATCGGCCACGACTCGGTCATCGGCGGTAACGTCTGGCTCACCAACGGCGTCGAACCCTACTCGATAGTGTTCAACAAAAGCAACGTCTACGTCAAGGGCAAAATGGAAGACGAAGTGGGGAATTGGATTATTTGATTTAGGAGTTAGGATTTAGAATGTAGGGACGTCATACTATGGCGTCCGCACAAATCAATTCACCAATTATCCGATTAAACGATTAAAAAACAACAAAATGACTTATAGATTTTTAACGGTTGCCTTTCTGATGCTGGGGCTGACGGCTTCGGCACAGCGCAACGAGATTTCATCGATGAAGTGGGGCGCCGATTTCAACATACACATCACCTTCAGCAACGACTCAACATCGATTCTCGACGTGCGCGGCCTTTACCACTCAACATCCACCATGCCGCAGATGGCCGTCGGCTCGGAGGAGGTGACCTACTACCCCGTAACGCTCGACCCCGAGTTTGTTGGGGCACTGAAAAACAAGCGGATAGAGAGTTTCGGTGGCGACACGGCTGCCGCCATGAAGTTCTCCGATACCGTCCGCGCTAAAACACTTTGGAGCGCACTGCACGGCGAGATTGGCGGTGGCTATATTCATTTCATCAACTGCTTAATTTACAGCCTTGAATCGAAAAGTCTGAACCTCTGGTCGCCATTCTTCCGCCGACCCGAATCGAACTGGAAACCAAACCCGATGACCGAATCGTACCGCCGTACCAAAAACTGGAAATACTACTTTCCCGACAATCAGAAACTTGCTCAAAAAGAATATCTTACAAAGCAGAAGAACGGCGAACTGGGCGATATGCAACTGCTGCCCAAAGCATTCATCGACCTTTTCCTTGGCACCAACCAGAAGCAATACGAGTTGCTGAAGGCCAACGGCGAGACCAACAAAGTGGCCATCATTGATATGATTCGGTTGCTTGTGAGCGCCAACTACCTCGGCCTCGACCAGATTTCGCTCATTCAAGGCGCCGTATCGCGGTCGATAATGAAATACTCCATGAACAGCCTGCCATCAGTCATCATTTTCGACGATTTTGGCGCTGCTGTAGCCATGACGCTCGACCACGAGGGCTACAAGATTGACAATGTGGTCTTCAACCAGCAGGAAACGCTCAGCGCCGAAGAGATTGAGCAGCGCATGCAACTTATGGAGGGTGTCATCCGCCAGGTGAACGCCATCAATAAGAAACTGTTTGAACGGAATCTGAAGAATTACTACAAGTAGGTGTTGGGTATTGGGTGTTAGTGTAATAAAACAAATGGCATAAGTTGGAACACACCATGTGTCCGACTCAAACAAAAAGCGCCGTCACAAAACTCTGCAACAGCGCTTTTTTTATTTATCGCAATTCGATTATCTCTCGTGCAATTCTTTTTCAGTGAAATCGTCGGGAAGCATAATGATGGTAATGCAGTTGTTGGCCGGCAGAATAACATCTTTCACAAAATTGCGGATGTCATCCGATGAGAGTTTCTCAAGAATGGCCTCATACTCAGTACGTCCGTCGATGTCCCATTCAAGTTTGTCCTCAATCAGCCCTGCCCAGTAGCCATTTTGGCGCTGGTTGTTGTCGAACTGCTTCTTTTGGAATAGTTTGAAGTTGCTCAACTCTTCGGCTGTTACGCCGTTGGCGGCAATGTCGTCGATGCTTTGGCGGACAAGCATGGCCACAGAGTCGCATTTTACTGGTGTGAACGGGCAGTAGATTTCAACGTAGAGGCCGTCTTTCACGCCGCGTCCCAAGCCAGCCGAAGCCGATACCGAGTAGGCGAATCCCTTCTCCTCACGTATTGTCTTGGTGTAGCGCTGGCGCAAAATTGAGCCGTATGCGTTTGCGGCAATTTGCTCTGCCTGATTGAATTTGCGTTCACCGTGCCAGAATTGGTAGAACCAGGCTTGCGGAGTTTCCATGGTGCGCTCAAAGCGGTTTGTTACAGTCCCTTGATGATAGGTTTCAATCTGCTCTGTCGGGCGAGGTTCACGTTTCTTCACACCTGGCAGCGAAGCAATGTATTGCTCAACAAACAGCCGCAGCGAGTCGGTATTGAAGGCTCCTGTGAAGATGAAATCAAAGTCGCCGGCCGACTTGAATCGTTCGCTGTAGATGCGGCGAGCATCGTCGTACTTAATCTTGTCAAGGTCGCCAAGTTTGATGTCCATCTGACGCGGATTATGGTCGTAGATGGATGCGTTGATTGAGTCGTTGAAAGCGTTCATCGGGTCTTTTTCCGCATTCTCGAGCGATGTGCGCATACGGGCAATGTAACTGTTGAAACCGTCGACGTCGTTGGCAGGCTCCTGGAAACGCATATAGATGAGTTCGAACAGCGTGCGCAGGTCTTTCGGCGTTGAGTTGCCCGACAAATATTCCTGATAAGTGCTCAGCGACGGACTCAGACTAACCTGTTTTCCAGCGAGTTTCTTGCTAAGTTCGGTTGTGGTGAAGTTGCCCAAACCTGTGCTGCCAATCACACCGTTGAAAGTCTTGATTGTAGGCAACAGAGCAGGGTCGGTAATGGTTGCGTTGCCACCCCAACTGATGGCTAACATACGCACCTCGGTGTTGCTGAAATCAGTCTGTTTGAAGAATACGCGGGCGCCGTTGGCAAGTTCCCACATTTTATAACCAAAATCTGCCTGACTCTCTTTTTTGATTTTGCCTTTTTTCGGCAGTTTTGAAATCAGAGGCTCGTTTTTCACATTATCGACATACGGCTCCAATTTGGCCTTGCGAACATCGGCAATCACCTGTTTCATCTCATCTGCAGTGGGTAGTGTAAGTCCTTCTTTATCAGGATACATGGCCAGGAAGACAAAGTTTGTGTCGATTGATGCTGCGGCTTGTGCCATCATTTGCGAGAATATTTGCACACCCATCTGGTCCAGTTGCTGGTCGATTTGCTTGTAGAGTTCATATTCGGCTTCAAGTCCCGGATAAGAGCGGTTGTCGATGAAGTGGCGCACGGCCTTGTTCACATAGTAACTGCTGTACTGCTTGTCGCGGTTGTCGTAGCTGCGCTCAACCGAACTCATAATCTGCTGGCGTGCGCGGAAAATCTCAGTGCCGGTGATTCCGAAACGGCGTGCGCGCTCAATCTCTTGCATAAGCATGGTCAGAGCCTCTTTGTCGCGTCCCTCTTTGGGGATAATTGCGCCCACAAAGCAGTCTTCAGTTTTTGCAAGCAGATAGTTGTCGAATCCGCAGTCGGCTGCCGCAAAGGGGCAGTCATCTTTGCGGGCGAGTTCTGCCAGACGGGCGCTGAGAGCCCTTCCAATAATGCCACGCAGGAACGACTGGGCTATTGCTGCTGTGGTGTTGTTCATTTCGTAGGGGATGGCCGGTGTTTTGAACATCACTTCGATAATGGTGCGCTCCATTTCCTTATCCTTGTCAATCACATAGATAGGCTCGGTGGTTGCAGGCACGTCAAAACGCTTGAACTCGGCTGGATTTTCGGGCATCTCAACGTCGCCAAACGTCTTTTGGATGCGTTTCTCCATGTCCTTGGCATCGAAATCGCCCACAACAATAATTCCCTGAAGGTCGGGGCGGTACCATTTTTCGTAGTAGTCGCGCAAGGTTTGCGGCTCAAAATTGTCAACCACGCTCATCAGACCGATGGGCATACGCTTGCCGTAGCGTGAGTTGGGATAGAGAGTCTCCAGATTGCGGTTCAGGATTCGCATCTGGGCGCTGGTGCGCATGCGCCACTCCTCGTGAATCACGCCGCGCTCCTTGTCAATCTCCTCGGGTAGCAGCAGAAGGCCGTCCGACCAGTCGCGGAGAATGAGCAGACATGAGTCGATGTTGTTGTCGTTGACCGGCACATCGTCAATGTTGTACACTGTCTCATCGGTGCTGGTGTAGGCGTTCAGGTTGTTTCCGAACTTCACACCGATGCTCTCGCAATACTTCACAATGTTGTTTCCTGGGAAGTGAGTGGTGCCGTTGAAGCACATGTGCTCCAGAAAGTGAGCCAAGCCACGCTGGTCCTCCTCTTCCTGCACCGAGCCCACACGCTGCGCGATGTAGAAGTAGGCTCGCTCGCGCGGTTCCTCATTGTGACGGATGTAATAGGTTAGCCCGTTGGGCAGTTTGCCAAATATTACCGCTGTGTCGAGCGGAAGTTGTGGCATTTGCTGCTGCGCCTTCATCTGCGAAGGAATCAGCATACTTGCGGTCAAAACCGCAAGAATCGAAAGTTTTTTCATCTAGTTGTGTATTAAGTTATAAAGTCGAAAGATAGTTATTTTTACTATCGAAACTTCAGCCTTAACTAATAAAATATGCCGTCACAACAAATCAGAACCAGAAAGACACACCTGCCGAGAACGGATAGAGTTCAGGCCCCTTGTCTTTTTGGAACATCGGCGACAAATTTGCCCTGACATACGCTCCTACGCAGTCCACACCAACCTTTGCTATTAGATTGTAACTGAACAAGTTCTGGTAGAAATTCGAGTGAGTTCTGTTCTTCTCGCCCGATGTTGTTTTCATTTTCGTGTTCGACCACAAAAGCAGATTACCCTCAACGCCAGCTAGCATCCAAGCCCCTTTTGCGTGTACCTCAATGGCCATGGGCACAGTCAGATAGGTGTTTGTCAACTTGCTTTTCTTGTACGATTGCACGGTGTCAGTGTAGTAAATCAGATGGTTTTTGCCTTTCTCTAGCACCAGGTTTTTGTTCGAAAATGTGTAGAAATCGATTTTTCCACCAACACCAACGCAGAATCCCAAATGGCGGTCGATGATTGGCAGACCGGCAGCATTGGCGAAGTAGAGTTGGAATCCGCGGTTGTCCATATAGTTGACATCGTCATCGAGATTGATCGAGAGCGGCTCCGAAGCAAATTGCACCACGCCCAAATCGAGCGACGACAGACTGGAACTGAAGTGGCGGTATTTTTTCTGTTTCGGTTTGCTGTTGGCCTGATTGTTGCCCGATTCATTCCCATTAGTCGAACCATTACCGTTGTATTCCATTGTTTTTCCGCCATCCGGACTGCTCCAGTAAGGCTTCGCATTCCGCTGGTCTTCGTCGTCGAAACTGCTGTCGAAGTTGTTGCGGTCTTTGAGGAAGTGGATTCCGTTGTCGTCGAAAATCACCTCGCGGCGACCGAAATGATAACTCTTGACAGATTCCGTGTTGTTGCCCGTGTTGACAGAGTCGGCGGCAACACTCTCTACAAAAATGTCGGGATTTTCGGCATAAAGCGATGTGGAGGCCATCAGTGCAACGCACATCATCGATAATTTTGACAAAGTTTTCATCTGATTAATTGTTAGTTACGATTAAATATCTGCGCTGTGGTTAGTTGTTGTTACGCTGGTTTGACGCCATTTGTAGTAAGGAATCCAATCGGTGAGGCAGATTCCTGCCGAGAACGGATAGAGTTCGGGAGCCTTGCCATCGCGGAACAGCGGCGACAGATTGGCTTTCACAAACACGCCCACACCCTTGAGTCCGACACGTGCCACAAAGTTGTAACTGAAACGGTTCATATACAAATCAGTACGGTGTTTCTCCTTGTTGCCCGACGCGGTTTTTGTCTTTGTCGATGCTCCAATGCGCAGGTTGCCTTCAACTCCCGCAATGACAAAGAAGTCGCCATAGTTTTGCTGCTGCCACTCCAGAACAAGAGGAACTGTCAGGTATGAGCAGCGCATCTTGCTCTTGCTGTAGTCGGTGCTAGTGTCGAAATGGTGAGCCAGGCTGTTGTTGCCCTTGTTCAGAATCATGTTTTCGTTTGAGAACGAGTAAATGTCGAATTTGATGCCAATGCCCGAGGCAATGCCCAGATGGCTCTGCGCAATCGGCAGCCTTGTCTCACACAGATTGAAGGCTATGTGAAAACCGCGGTTCAACTCAAGATAACTGGCGCTGTCGTTGATGTTGGTCGAGAACAACTTTGAGCCGTAACCCGACGCGCCAATGTCGAAAGCCCCCACGTGCGTTTTCTCACTGCTGATTGTAACGTTGTACTCCTCCTTTTCATCGGGTGTGGTGCCGTCACTGCTTCGGTAACCTTTGATAAAGTGAACTCCGCTAGGATTGATAATCACCTCTTCCCAATCCGGATCAGACTGGCTTTTTTGGTAGTTGTTTTGTGTTATCGGTTGATTATCATCAATTTTACCATTGAGGGTGGAGTCTGTCGCCTCTGTCTGGGCAAAAACCATTGTTGTCGCCATCAGTGCGGCGCAAACCATCGAAATATTAACTGACATTTTCATAATAATGTATTTTAAACTGTAATAACGCGGCTCCAATGTTCCGCACTGCTTTTTTAGTTTTCACACACAAATGACGTGAAGAAATTTGGATTGTTACACTAGTGAGGTGAAAAAAATATGGATAATAGGAAATCTTTTCTACTTTAGACATCGGTAACAACACACAGAGTTATGGAAGGAATTTTGAAAACGGCGGGCTCGGTGATTCGCCAGATTGACAGTTTCATCAATGAGATTGAGAACGGATTGCTGCTCTTCCGCGAGGCCGTGAACAACTACACCGACGGCCGCGAAACCGATTTTGAGACGCGTCTGCGCCTTGTTGAGGAGAAGGAGTCGGCAGCCGACAACCTTCAGCGCAGCATTGAGAACGATTTTCTGGTGCACTCGCTGCTGCCGCAGTTTGCCAGCGATGTGCTTCATCTCTTGGACAAGACCGACGACCTTCTTGACAAAGCCAAATACGTGCTTCAGCAGTTCAGCGTGGAGCGTCCGCAGTTGCCTTACCTCATCAAAGCCGATTTCAAGAGCCTTAACGAGATGTCGTCAGAAGCCACGGCGGAGGCGGTGGCGGCGGTGAGGGTTTTCTTCACTGCGCCCGAATCGGCCAAGGAGCACATCAACAAAATCTACTTCTACGAGCGCGAGAGCGACCGCGCGGCCAACGACCTGCGGCGCGTCATCTTCCAGCAGACGCCAGGCATCGACCTTGCGCAACAGGAGCAACTGCGCTATTTCACGCGCCATGTTGAGCAGTTGAGCGACGCTGCCGAGGATGTGGCCGATATTCTTTCATTGCTGATAATCAAAGTGATGCTCTAATATGCTGCTGCTTTTTCTGTCGAGCGGATTGTTTTTGGGCTGGAGCCTGGGCGCCAACGATGCGGCCAACATCTTTGGCTCGGCAGTGGGCACGCGTATGGTGCGGTTCCGCACGGCGGCCATTGTGGCAAGCATCTTTGTGATTATTGGCGCCACATTCCAGGGCGAAGGCGGAGCCGACACATTGGGCCGTCTCGGCACCATCGACCAGGTGGCAGGGGCGTTCACCGTTGCCTTGGCATCGGCACTGGCCATTTTTATGATGGTGAAATCGAGCCTGATAGTTTCCACATCGCAAGCCATTGTGGGCGCCATCATCGGGTGGAACTTTTTTGCAGGGCGTTCCACTGACACCGTTCTGCTGGGCAAGATTGCATCGTCGTGGGTGGTGGGAATGCTGCTTGGCGGCGTGTTTGCTGTTATTTTGTATCTGATTGTTCACGAAGCCTTTAAGCGTCTGCATCTGCACCTGCTTTGGAAGCACACTGTGCTCAAAATTCTTCTTCTGCTGATTGGCGCTTTCGGTGCTTATAGTCTGGGAGCCAACAACATAGTAAACGTTATGGGCGTGTTTGTGAACGCCGTCAGTTTGCCCGCGCTGAACATCGGGCCGCTGACACTCTCGAGCAACCAGCAGTTGTTCTTCCTTGGTGCCGTGGCCATCTCAGTGGGCATTTTCACCTACTCGCAGCGCACAATGAAGGTCGTTGGCAACGACCTTATGCCGCTCTCGGCCGAAACGGCGATGGTGGTGGTGCTGGCGCAGAGTCTGGTGCTGTTCATCTTCTCATCGAAAGGGCTGTCCGATGCCATTGCCAGTCTTGGTTTGGGGCGCATTCCGCAAGTGCCCGTGTCGAGCACGCAGGTTGTCATTGGCTCTATTGTGGGCATCGGCTTGCTCAAAGGCGGCCGCAGCATCAAATACAAAGTGCTGATAAACATTGTGTTGGGTTGGATTGCCACACCCGTCATCGCGGGAATCACGGCCTACATTCTGCTTTTTGTGATGGCAAACATCTTCCAACTACAAGTGAATTAAAGGACAGAATAACCACTTAAAACTTATAACTTACAACATACAACCATGAACAAGAAAATTCTCCAATCGGTTTGGCACGATGGCCACGAATGCGACATCTTGATTAACGGCGTCATTTTCACGAAAATCGACAAGCCGCTTACTCCAGCCGAGCGCGACGGAGCCGAAATGGTCGATTGCAAAGGTTTTGCCATCATGCCCGCGTTCTACAACGGTCACTGCCACGCTGCCATGACGCTTCTGCGCGGTTATGCCGACGATATGCCGCTGATGAAATGGTTGCAGGAGTACATCTGGCCGTTTGAGGCAAAGATGCAGCCGCGCGATATTGAAATTGGCACACGATTGGCCATTTTGGAGATGATAAAGTCGGGAACTGTCTTTTTTTCAGACATGTACTGGCACCGCGAATACACCATGAAAGTTGTAGAAGAGATGGGTATTCGCGCCACTATCGGCGTAACTATTGCCGAAAATATCGACTCGCCCGAACATATTGAGGAGAACATCCGTTTTCTGCAAAACCACAGCCACGAGTCGGAGCGCGTGAAGATAGCCGCCATGCCGCATGCAATCTACACCGTTGGCGAGAAACTGTTCCGCCGCTGCGCAGAGGTGGCCCGCGAAGAAAAGTTGATTCTACACACTCATCTGTCTGAAACACAGACTGAAGTGGCCGACTGCCAAAAGGCTAACGGCTGCACTCCCGTTGAGTTGCTCGACCGCTTGGGCGTGCTTGGCAGCAACTTTGTGGCTGCCCACTGCGTCCACCTGACCGACAGCGATATGAACCGAATGGCCGATTCTGGTTCAACCGCCATTCTGAATCCGTGCTCGAACCTGAAACTTGGAAGCGGCATTCCGCAGATTGTCAAGATGATGGAGCACGGAGTGCGTCTTGGTCTCGGAACCGACGGTGCATCGTCGAACAACAACCTCGACATGCACGAGGAGATGAAACTCGCCTCGCTTCTTGCCAAAGCCAATGGTCAGGCCGAAGCGCTGCCTGCCTCCGAAGCCTTGAAAATGCCCACCGCCAACGTGGCGCAAGCCTACGGAATCAACGCAGGAGCCATTGCCGAAGGCTGCCTTGCCGACGCTTTGCTCATCGACCTGAAAAACGAGCGCCTTGCGCCGCGCCACAATCTGACGAGCAACTGGGTTTATGCCGCTGACGCATCGGCCATTGATTCAGTGATTTGTAACGGCGAGTTTGTGATGCGCAATCGTCACATCGATGGTGAGGAGGATATTGTCAGAGAGGCTGAAGCGTGCGCTAAAAGGCTGGCTGGGAAGAAATAAGGCGGATTGCCGTTAAGGGCACAGTCTTTTAATTCGTTTTTGTCTTGGGTTTAATTGGCGTGTCAATCTTCAGTTTGCGGCGGAACATTCCGTAGCGGCCTTCAACTGTTCCACGCAGTCTCATCACGCTGCTTTTGGCAACCACATCATCAGCCGATCTGAATCCCGCTCTAATGGCCTCACGAGTGCTTAGCCGCACCACAAAATCACAATCGGCATCGGCTCGCGCCTGAATTTTGACGGGCTCGGCGACCACTAGTTTGCCGGCTTTCGACTCCTTGATAATCACATCCACATCGGCCGACTCAATGCTGATGCTGTGACGGTTCGGATTGTGCACCGTAACGTTTATTGCAGCCACAACCTGAGAAAGCGTCAGTTCCTCCACTTTAAGATTGTTGATCCTCACAAACTCCGGTTCTTCG